>JALOQZ010000046.1 GCA_025459245.1 Pirellula sp. | reverse complement strand
TGGCGGCGGACCGCCGCGTGCGCGCTTCCTTCAAAACGCGCGCCACACGCCTCGGCGATCTGCGCGAGGGTCAGGCTGCCGCGGCGATAAACCAACTCTTCGATCGCGCGATCCCAAAGACCATCCGTTACACCATCCGAGCAGAGAATCAATTTCTCACCCGTCTGCAATGTGAATCGCCCAACTTGCGGCTCTGCAAACTGATTGCCTGCACCTAAGGCCTTGGCGCCTTGGCAAGGACATTCTTGCGGGGATGCATGCGAGCCTCTCGTTCGTTCAATTTTCCTGTCCGACGCAACCAACCCACATGCGTATGGTCTTCCGATGTTTGCTCCATCTTCATCTCGCCGTTCGCATTCTTTCGAATACGATAGAGGCGTGTGTCACCAACATGTGCAAACATCACGACAGACTTATGAATCCACACCAAAGTTAATGTCGCGCCCATGTTGATACAAAGTGGATCGTACGAGCCAAGCTTCACCAGCTCGCTGTGAATAGCCGCGTAAAGCTCTTTCAAAATCGATTGCGAGTGATCCTCTAGATGGCGCTCCGACATCAAATAGGCGCGCGGTAGGAGACGGGTAATGTTGTCTAAGGCAATCTTGCCAGCCAACTCCCCCGACCTTTCGCCACCCATACCATCGGCCACAGCGAACAAGAGATCGCAGTTCGCTGTGCTCATCGAACCTTGCTTCCCGAGATAACGCACTCCTCGCTCATCAATGAGCATGGCCAAAAACCGATCCTCGTTGTTCGTCCGAAAGGTTCCTTGGTGCGTCATCGCGGACCACTTCAGCTCGCGAGGCTGCGTCGCATTGCTTATGTCATTCTCCTCTTCACTGACGGAATCTGGCGTTTCGTCGAGAAAGGTGGAGAACTCAAAATCGATGACACAGAATCGGCCATCCGAAGCTCGATAGGTGATATTCCTCAAGAATGGATCGTCGTGACGAATGCCGTAGGATTCAAGCTCTGCAAAGATCTCTTTGATTCGCTCTTCCCCCATGCGCTCGACCCGAGCACCGCAATTGGAGGTCACGATTTCCAATCGATTCTTATCCGCGGCGATCAATCGAGGAACGAAGGGACACTTTCGCTTCTCTAGGTGAAGCAGCGCTTTGCATTCGTTCTCGAATCGCTTCTCCGCCTCGGGGCCTTGAAACTGTTTATAAACACGCCCGTCGTATCCGATACGCACAATGGCTCGTTGGGTATTCTTCGCTTCAAACATAGGGAGTTAAAACGCGTGAGGATGGTTGCTATGCATCCAAAGGCCTAACCCTGGATTGCGAATGAAGTAAAAGGCTTCGCCCGATTGGCTTTCGTTCCATCCGTCTTGGATCTCGTCGACTCGATACTCTTTCATCGCCAGATCCGGCGATCCTTTGTAGTAACCAACCCCTTCAAGCTCCTGTTGAGTGAGTTTGTCCGTGCAGTATTCGACTCGGAATCGGTCCTCAGGCGACGCATGGATCAAATGAGCTGCGGTCGACAAATTAGCCCGAAGGTCCGCGTTCTTCGCCACCATGTCTTTCACTTCCGGAGTGGTTCGATATCCATACTTGCGAATCAAGCCATCGACATCTTCATGCTCTCCAAATCGGGCGACGCCTGGCGCGATGACTACCAAGGTGCCGCCATCGGCAATCGCCATCC
Source organism: Pirellula sp. (assembly GCA_025459245.1). Classification (GTDB taxonomy): domain Bacteria; phylum Planctomycetota; class Planctomycetia; order Pirellulales; family Pirellulaceae; genus JBKCUI01. The sequence goes on along the minus strand of JALOQZ010000046.1, from coordinate 15,217 downwards.
GCGTTCGGTAGATGGACTTGTTCGCGACCCAAGTCTTCTTGTACTTGCTCGGATCCATCCAAACCACGATCTTCTTTGGCGATTCAGCGATCCTGAAGCAGTTGACTTGAGCGGCCAGCTCGCCGGCAATCGTGAAGACGGAGTGGTCATCACCGACGTACAAACCTCTCACAACAGGTCCTTGGTCAGGCGTCGATTCCACCACCGTCAAGACATACACGACTGGTCGATGGGTGAGATACAAATCGGCCGCTCGATTCAAGATCTTGCGAAGAGGGGTATCGCATCGTCCCATGATGCGTTCCATACCGTAGAGGGCGCTCAAATAGTGGCTGCCATCGATCCCCGCGTTACCACCGGTTCCGACGAAAATGTTCTTGGTGTAGTTGGCCATTCCAATCACTTCGTGCGGGACAACCTGTCCGATCGACAAGATCAAATCGTGGTCTCCACGAGAAATGATCTTGTTGACTTGCGCTGGCCAAGCTTCGCTGTAATTCCCTTCCGTGACGGAGTCGACAAAATCGGCATCGACGTAACCAAGGGTGTCGACATCGGTCTTGTAGTGATGAACGCGAATCAGATCCCGGGGAAAATCCCCGAACATCTTGGTTAGTTCCTCTTCGTTCATCGCCGAGTGTGTCCCGAGAGCGGGCATCACGTCGGTCAACTTATCACCCAAGACTTTCAACACGGCATGGGTGATCGGTCCCGCCTGCGAGTCGAGACGTGTGTGGTCAGGGGGAATCGCCAACACCTTGCTCGCTCCACCGCGAGCTTGCAAGGTCGTTTCGATGGCTTCGATATAGTCAGGCATTCCAAGCACCGATTGCTTGGAACCTCGCGAAAAGTAGATCGTCATTGGGGAGGGAATACTTAGGGGATCGCACTAAAAAGATTGTGCGTATGATCCCAAAATCTCTCGGTTGTGGATAGCTACCGTCCCCGCAGAGAGCCTAGTTTTTCGACTGCGATTCCGGCTTCGTCGTATCCTCCACAAGCAGTTCGGCGACCAAATCCTCGATCTGCTTATCCCCCGTGGCCCCATCCCAATTCAATTCTCCTTGCCACCAAAGTCGGATGTACCCCCGCTTATCGATCACGTAAACGGTAGGCCACATCGTGTTCCCCCACGCGTCCCAGTTTTTCATCTCGGTATCGATCAATACCGGAAATTCAAATCCATTCTCGCGAGCATCGCGGCGAACACGCTCAGGATCTCGCTCCGCGGATGTCTCAGGGGATTGGATTCCAATGACTTGCACACCGGACGATGCCAGCTCTCGCTGCCATCGCTGGTAGATGGGGAAGTTCTTTTTGCAGTTCCCGCACTGGAAAGCATAGAAATGAAGCAGAACAACTTTGCCGCGCAGCTCCTCCAACTTTACCGGCTGATTCACCCACTCCTCCGATGAAACCAGTTCCGGTGCAAGCGGAAAGATGCGTTTCAATTTTGAGGTGTCAAAAGGTTTCCCTATCAGCTTGCCTAACCTTTCACGCTGCGCCCCTGTGAGTAGCGCGATCACCTTCTTCGGCTCCTCCTCCAATGCCGTCGCCAATTTCCCCGCAGCCTTTTCATCTAACTGCCCGGGTTTTGCCATCGCACGTTTTCGAATCTCCTCGGTTACCGTAAATAAAAGCTCAAGCTCCTCAAACTGCTTGGTCGTAACCTGCATGTAACCAGCCACTTCTGGACGCACCAACGCCCTCACTCCCTGCGATTGCCACTCCAATTGCCGAAGCCGCTTGATCACATGAACTCCGAAAGTATCGTTCAGAAACTGAGCAAGCTTTGCCTCCAATCTCTCGATCGTCTTTCGGTGCTCTGCTGCTGGACGAATCCGACCTCGCCACCACTCACCATCCACCGTTCTTAAGAATTCCTCCAACACACCTCGCTCCGCCCGAGGAATCCCGATCTCATCCATCACCTCGGGCGCATGAACCAAACTCAGAAGGTTTTGAGTGACCAAAACATTATCCGCCGATAACGTGATCTGTACCGGATCGATCTTTTCCTGACCATCAACACGAGCGGTCCACCCCGCAAAAAACATCCCCCAAAAAACCATCACTCGCAAAATCGTCCGATCGCAATCTCTCATTGGTATCCCCTAGTCCATGATCCGCCTCAGCCCAGGCGGTGATCCGAAACAGTCCCGGCAGTTCCTAAGAAAAGTGTGGACTGCAAATGGGGGGCCGAAAGACGATAGAGCTGGAGAGACCGTGTCATCGCTCTCGCCAACCCTTGGTCGATCCACCCCAAAAAGCCTAACCGAAAGCCAAAAGCTGCATGAACAATCTGTAAGATTTTGCATCGCTTTCGGCTCGTTCCTCGGGAAGACGACTTCTGCGAGAGTATTGTTTTGAGGAGCAAAATGCGGTCGAGTGTTTCGGGTTTGAACGCATGGGGAAAAAGAGGGATTAAGATGGTGTGAAGAATTTGGTTCACCACTGAAGACACACCTGCGAGACGGTCATGGCCAAGAAGCATCGATTCCAGCACAAAAAGTTTCGCGTGAAAGAGGGATCGAAAATCAGTCTTTCCGAGATCTCCACCAAAGCCGGGAAAGAACTCAATGGGAAACCGGAAGGGCTCGCAGCCCTCTCTGCCGACAACGAAGACTTGAACGAAGCTCAGTCTCGACTCTACGCTTCAGGCGAGAGAGCTTTGCTTATCATCTTGCAAGGGATGGACGCGGCGGGGAAAGACGGTGTCATCGAGCATGTGATGCACGGCATCAACCCGCAAGGCTGTCGGGTTCATGGCTTCAAAGCACCGAACGAAGAGGAACTCCAACACCACTTCCTCTGGCGCCCCATGCGATTCCTACCCGCTCGCGGCATGGTTACCATCTTCAATCGCTCGTATTACGAAGAGGTAATGGTGGTTCGAGTGCATCCAGAATTCTTAAAACCTCAAAAACTGCCTCCGGTTAAAAAACTTAACGACCTCTGGAAGAAACGCTTCGAAGAAATCAAAGCATTTGAAGAAACTCTCGTTGATAGCGGAACGTCGGTGCTCAAGTTCTTCCTTCATGTCTCGAAGGAAGAGCAAAAGAGCCGGCTCATGGAGAGACTAGTCGATCCCAACAAACGCTGGAAATTCAACGAACGCGACTTAGACGAACGCCAGCTTTGGTCGGAGCATCAAGCGGCCTTCGAAGAGGCGATCTCCGCCACCTCCACCAAAAAAGCTCCTTGGTACATCATCCCCGCCGACGATAAATGGTACACGCGCGCTGCTATCGCCGACATTATCGTCGGACATGTTGAATCCCTGAATCTTGCCTACCCCAAAGTCCCCAAGTCTCAAGAGCCTCATTTTGCTAGCATGATTCAGCGACTCGAGAACGAGGGTTGAGAAGAACAGAAGATAGGTAGACTGCGAGATGCGTACAGTGGCTTTGGATTAAATGAATCCCCGCTAAAGATAGAACCGATGGTTCCCACGTTGCCCCCTCTTGAACTGGAACCATCGTGGAACCTCACTATCCGCCCAAGCTTGATCGCCGCACTTGGTTGAGCGGTGCCGCTGGGCTTGCGACCGCCGCGACCGCCGCCCGCAAGTCAAATGGCGATCTAAGCCTCGCGTCAGCTCCTGCTATTCTTTCGCGACGTCGCTCAGCGGATAGCACCCTAAAAAAAGCGGCTCGCGAGGATTATAGCAATAGCCTCAAACCGTTCGGCGGCAAGCTTCGCACCGACCCACAAACGCTCTACAACCTTCCGCCCAACGGCAAACCCTATCAATTCGATGTTTTGATCGTCGGATCCGGTTATGGGGCATCGATTACCGCCGCCCGGTTGAGCGCTCGAATGCGTCCGGGAACACGTATCGCGATTCTGGAACGAGGGAAAGAATGGACTCCAGGTGACTTTCCCGACACGCTTCCGGATGTCATGGCGCAGTCCAGGCTCAAACTTTTTGGAAAGCACCAACGCGAAGTCGACAATCCGACTGGACTGTTTCAGGTGTTGCAGTGCGATGAGATTGCCGTGTTAAGTGGAAGCGGCTTGGGTGGATCGTCGCTCATCAACGCAAACGTTGCGATCCGCCCTGACGCAGACGTCTTCCTTCAACCCCAGTGGCCGACCGCTCTTCGCGATTTCGATTACTTGGCTCCGTATTACGATCAAGCTGCGATGGAATTGGGCGTTTGCCGAGAGCCGATCGATTGGACATACAAAATGCGAGCTCAACGCCTCGCCGTTGAGCGACTTCGAGATAGTGGCCTGCACTTCGAAGCAGCCGCGTTAACGATTCTCCGGCAGAACGGTTCTTCATCGCTCCCCGTTCTGAATCGACATGGCATGTTGCAGCGTGGTTGCATCGATTGCGGCGACTGCTTAACAGGATGCAACGTAGGTGCAAAGAACACACTGGCGATGAACTATCTGCCCATCGCTCGTCGAAACCAGACCATGCTCTTCACCCAAATGGAAGTACGGCAGATCGAACGATCTGGAGAATACTGGCGCGTCCACTACCTTCAACACGATTGCGATTCCAAAGGAGAAGCGAGTGTTCAACCGGGATCGGTGACATGCAGAATTCTCGTACTGGGCGCCGGAAGCATCGGTTCCTCCGAGATTCTCATGCGATCCGCGAACGCATGCTTGGACTTTTCCAAGACCCTCGGTCGCAACTGGACCGGAAACGGTGACGCACTCGGGTTCATTCGCAAAACGGAATGTCCAACCCATGTTGCCGGCAGCAGTGCGTTGCCCACAGATGCCATCCGCGTTGGCCCCACTATCCAGAGCAATGTAACGACGCCACACGTCGCCAATCTATTGGAGCGAACCCTGGTACAGGAAGGTGTCGCAGCGAGATCGTACGCAAATGCCCTTTCACTCTTAATGCTCGATTTGGATCTAGACCATACTCAGATTCTGCTCGGGATGGGTCACGATGGCCAGCAAGGCAGATTGGTTTTGGAACCCAATGGAAATGCCAAGGTCGAATGGCCAGGCCTGCTCGATAGTCCTTATCGCCAACGAATCCGCGCCCAGTTCTCTCGATTGGCCGAGGGTCATCAAGGCCAGTACCGCTACCTGCGCATCTTTGGCGATAAAATGATCTCGGTCCATCCACTGGGAGGGTGCGGCATGAGTGACGACCCTCGCTACGGTGTGACCAATCACAAAGGGCAAGTCTACGATTTGATCGCCGGCGGTGACATCGACGATCGAACAGGAGAGTATCGCATCCACGAAGGGCTCTACGTTTGCGATGGTGCGATTCTCCCGACCGCGATCGCGTGCAATCCTTTTATGACGATCTCCGCCCTTGCAGAAAGATCGGCCCAGTTGATCGCATTGGAGCCCAAGTACAGCGACTTGTTCCGACTCTAGTTATTCGTCATCCACTTCTTTTAGTTTCGTGGCTAAAAAAGCTCTCGCGTAGCGCCAATAGCGCCCCGCTGTCGCAACCGATATATTCAGAGCTTCTGCGCACTCTTCCATCGACATCCTTCCGAATGTTTTCATCTTCACCAGCTGGGCCTTTTCTGGATGGTCTGCTTCGAGTAAGTCCAAGGCATCGTTGAGAGCCAAGACATCCACTTCGGGAAGGGAGGGTTCCACGACGTCCATATCCGCAGCGACACGCCGGCTTTTGCCACCCCGCTTCCAACTCTTCTTGCTACGGTAATAGTCGATCACCACCCGTCGCATCGCTTCGGCGGCCGCCGCAAAAAAGAGCTCGCGATTGGACCAGATCGGCGAGTGAGGCCCGATCGAAGCATTGACCAATCGAAGGTATGCCTCATGCACCAGCGCCGTCGCGTGCATCGAATCACCCGGTGAAAATTGATTTAATCGCTTGGCTGCCAACGAACGTAGCTCGTTGTAAACCATCGATATCTGAAACTCACTCAAACCGGCAGTCGGACACGAGGAGGCTAACTCATGTATCTCCCGCTGGTCGGTGACAGATTCACTGGGACGACGCTGGCGGCTGTCTCCTGATTCGATGTTCATCGGCACCTATTCAAGATCATGCGGCTGGATCCGAGTCAATTACGTCCGGTTGCTGCTTACGAAAGGGAGAATCCATCCGTACCGAATGGACCTCTTCGCACTTCGCCCACGGCGAGTGTATATCTTTTCGAACGTTGCGATAGTAGTCTGCGATGGTAGATAAAGCGTAAAACCGATCCCCAGACTTGAACAATAAAGCCCCTAGTGCATCGATGTGATCCGAAAAATCTTGCGAAGTAGCGACAGGCAATAGTTTCGGCCGGCCAAAGATGGGAAACAACGCGACTAATACCAGCATCCCAAGGAACGCAGCATGAAGCGTGATGATGTTGATGGGCCACATAGTCAACATCTCAAACCCCTTCTGCTGCTCCGTCTCTCCATCTTGAAGGACGCGTGGATCGCCTTCCGTGGAAAGAAAGCCGATCTTCCCTGGTGGCAGCTCATCGATAAGCCGTTGGGCAATTTTCAAATTTCCGGGGTAAGTCAAATTGTAGTTGGCTATCAAAGACGGAGTGGAAACCAACAGGACGCGCGAGGTGCTACCAGGCTCGGCCTCTATCGCGGAAAGAAGAGGAATCCCCCCACTGGACTGCAACCAAATTTGCGATTCTACCTCCGACAAATCCTCGCTCCGATACGCCTGGATTCGCCGCAAATTGGACTCGTCTTCTTCCGTACCCGAATATGCGCTTCTAGCAAAAATCGGTGGAACGGTTGTGGTATTCGTCGCCGCGTCGTTGCTATTGTTTTTAACTACGGCTTTTAATTCGCTTTCGAGAGACTGCAAGTCGACGGATGCCAAAGGTAGGAGAGCTCCTCGCACAACAATGCGATGCTCCTGGTCCACCAAATCAGCCGCCCATTCGCCACCCAAGTCCCTCACCACCTCTGCTCGCTGCCTGGAGTTATCCACCATACACCACGGGAGCAACTGCTTGTCACGATGCGAGTATCGCATCGCCGATAATTCTGATTGCGCGGATGCTGCAATTTCAAAACAGACAGCCCCGCTTTCTCGGTCAGTGGCATTTTCTGGTTTGGACCAATGCTCGCGCGCGCACTCAGACCAATAGTCTGCGTACGCGGAGTAATCTCTACCGACGTAAACCAAGGTTTTATTGCCGCGGCGGAGCCACTCGCGCATCCAAGTCAATGTTTTCTCATCATGCTGCTCAAAGGACTTGGGGGACCAAACGATCGTGTCCAATCGATCCGCCGCTCTCGGTGAGAGATTGCCCAGTCGCATGGTGCCTCGACTTTGCTCTTCGCAGAGCCGTCGAAATACCGAAATCGCATCTGGACTAAGCCTGGAGTCGGCGCCCTCGCTCTCTCCATAGCGGCTGAGCGGCGTTCGGCCTGAACACCCAACAGCAAACAAGATCAACACAAATGCGATGAATCCTCCAAAGGAATTCATCCTCGCATGGAACCACGCGCACGACATCATAAGGCCACCTGCTTTGGGTTATCCCTCTGCAAATCCCTTTGCAGCTCTCGGCCCTTCATCCAACTCTCCATCTCGGGCACGCGTTCCCGCAATCGATCGAAAGCTGCGGAGTCCATGGCGTTCTTGCCAAAGAAAACATGCTCAAACCAGCGCACAGCAAGTTGCATGTAGGTTCCGATGCGTTCATGAGGCGCCAATTCCCGCAAATAGCTCCGATTCGTTTTGCCTCGTTCCAAACGAATCAGTCCCGAGGAATCTAGTTCGACCAGCAAATGACTGAAGAGGTAGACCATCGCTTTCGCATAATCACCCCGTCGACGAAACTCATCGGCTTGAGCCAACAACCCAACCTGTGTTTGCTCCAATTCGAAAGGGAGGTCGGTCACCTTCAATCGGTCCCGCTCTGCCAGATCAACCGGCGAAGTACGCTTGGAACGCGCCAAGAAGAAGCCACTCCGTTGCAAAGCAAACAACAATGCGATCAACAAGAGCACTACCAATGCTCCGAGGATGAGGTAAGACCAGATGGAAAAAACGAACTGAAAAAAGTCTCCCCAAATCGAGCTGCCCGAGGAACCGCTGCGATAGTTGGTTCCTGCAGGTTGCTCCAAGACATCGTGGCGATCTCGAGCGTCGATCCGATCTCGTGACTTGGGACTCCTAACCACTCTCTCGCCAGACTCTGGCGAATACCAGCTCGTGTCGGTTCCTTTCTGCAAAACCTTTTGCTCCGTCTGCGAAAGCTCACGGGAATTGGCTGATGAAACGGGAATCGAAGCAAGAAGCAACGAGAACGCCAATAAACAACCGCGAATCAGCTCCGACCATCGTCTTGAGGAAGAGAGAATCATGCCAACACCTCCTTCAATCGCTCCGATTCTGCTTTCAATCGGAGCTCGATTTCCCATCCCTCCGTGCGAATTCTCGAGTTCATGTAGAACAGGAAACGCATGACGGTCATCCAAGTCGCGACGCACCAGAGGACAAGTGGAAAAGCAATCAAATCCATCCAGAAGGCCCAATCCCAAGCCCCGAACAAAACACCGGACAAAAAGATGCACCCAAAACACAGCGAGAGAACCGTCGCGACCGCAATGATGGTGCACAGAACATGGGAACCGAATGTGTCATTGTATTGCGTTGCATGAAGCCAATTGGATCGTTGCCGAAAGCTCTGCTGCTCGAAGGGAACTTTCTTTCGGCGCAAGGGACTCTTCTCCAACACCAAAATCTCTGGAGCGAAAGGGCGAAAGGCTCTCACACAGTAGCTGACCAGGAACATTCCGAACAAATAAATAGTCAGTTCAATCTCGGGCCGAAACTGGGGATCAACGAACATGATCGCTAGAGGAATGTACGACAGAAGCCCCAATCGAAGCACCCCGAGAATGGTGACCACCGGAACAGCCCGAGCAAGTACGGCGTTCACAACTTGACGCCAACTCTGTCGCTCGAAAAAGACGGCTTGCCCAATAAAGTAGGTCACAAAACACATCGCTAGCGGCGCTTGAAGGAATACGGCACCGATCATGATACAGTAGTAACGGATGCGATAGACCTCGGAGGAGGTGATTGTCGTCGCCGACATCGCCAACTGGTCGTACTGCATGAGCGGCCAAGTCAATATGAGATTCAGTAACGCAAAGGGGATCGCTCCGAGCAATCCGAATCGGAATACTGGCCCCGCGTAATGCCTCATAACGATCAAACTCAAGTCCGACAAATCGGTGATCGTCCGTTCGGATATGATGATCGATGTTTTATCGAGTTGCATCGGATCGAGTCCTCCAAGGGTTGTCTTCGCAAACCTCTAGCCGAGCTAACCTCTGATCGGTGGGCATGCCCAACATCACAAAATAGAGGACTAACAGCGTTGAAGAAAAAACAGCAAACGATGCCTTGATCAAGTATCCAGCGCCCGACGGGGATAGGCAACCTTCCGTAAAGGCAGCCAGAACAAACAGGATCACCGAGCAAAGAATGACAGGTATTGCCCGCTCCGCATTCAGTCGGAAAGACTCCATGCGGGAAAGCCCACCAGTCGAAAAAAGCCCAACCCCGACACGCAAACCGGCCGCAGCAGCCAAGGCAATTGCGGTCAATTCGAAGGCACCATGGGCAGTAACAAACTGCATAAAATTATCGCCCTGATGAACATCAGGCCTTGCCATGTAACCAAACGTTGCACCTAAGACAACACCGTTGTAACCCAGCATGCAGAGGGAGGGAAGCAGCAAGGGTCCAAGAGCAAAGCACTGAAGACCGATCCCAGCATTGTGCTTGATATACCAACCCGACGCTTGCAAGTAATGCCTATGATTTCCGCCGTCGATCGGTTTGTCATACATCTGCTCGAACGATTCCAATTGCTCGATTCCCAGGACCCGTTGCGGATACGTTGGAAAGGTAGACTCGGAAAAGGCGAGCAAGGCAGAAAGACCGAATGTACCGAAGAAGACCAAACCCGCTACGACGACGCATGGGTCTCGAAACACTGCATGCGGAATAACCAATGTGAGATATTGGTACCAGCGTTCGAACGGAAGACGTTGCGAACGATAGAGCTGACTATGCGCGCGGCCTACCAACCGGTGCAAGTACTCGACAGTCGTAGGGGGAAGCTGATATTGCTCCGCCATTGACAAATCCGTGCAAGCCGCCCGATACAAAGAAGAAAATCGGGCCAGCTGACTACCTTGATCGCGATAAGGAAACCTCGCGTTTTGCAGCGCATCGCACATCGACTCCAGTTCTAACCAGCCTTGTCGGCGACGCTCCAGCACCTCGGCAATTCGCATTGTTCTTACCTTTCGATCGTTTCTCTGGGGTGTGTTGTTGAGGCGCTCGCTCTCATGAAGAAACGGGAGGCAGCGGGGGCGGAGCAATCACACGCGCGGCGACGATTTGGGTCGCATCCACGGTGGAGACCGGGACTCCAGCGACTGGACTGGTCGCAGACGCAGGCACGACCTGCGATGGTCCCTGAGTACTCGCAAGCGGAGAGGCGCCAGGAGCCATCGCTGCAGTCGGCCGAATCCCTTTGGCGTTGAAAGCCTCCTTGCTCATGAATTCCCGATAATACAAAGCGCACAGAAGCAAATCGTAACTTGTATCCTCGCGAAAACCGAACTTGCGAATCAACGGTTTTGCCAAGTAGGCCGCCAGCTCTTGCCGCCTCCCTGCAGGAATCCTTGCTCGACGCTCCACATAAAGTGCCAATGCTTTGGCAAGTGTTGCACTAGGACGGAACCCCGGTGGAATGTATTCGGCCAAACTGGGGATACGAGCATCCTCGAGTTTGATGTTCGTCGGAACCCAGGAACGTTCATTCACAACCACCATCGTCCCTGCAGCCAAATCCCCCAGCCGCTGAAACCGCTTGGTCAAAACCATGCAAATCAAAGAACAAAGAAAGGTAGGAATGATGTAAGCAGGCGGAAACTCATTCGAAAAAACCTCGAGCGATACCATGGGAGCGAAGTCCGCGGGTCGAAGCAGATTGCGAATCGTCGCTTGGAAAGCATTCACCGGTCTCCCATCCACAGAGATAACCCGGATGCGACAAGCCCATTTGCCAGGCGTTTGACCGTTCCAGTAACTCTCGAAGAACGTGCCGTAGAACCATAGAAGCAGAAAATCGACCACCATGGCGATGAGCAACGCAAAATCCTGAACGATCGACTGCCCCGTCACGTTCAGGAACGAGGACGATATGACCAAAAGGCCAATGTAGCCTGCCGCGATCAAGAGCATGCGAACCACCCAGTCGATCAGCAGCGCTGGAAGCCGCCGAAAAGGCCCGGCTAAGCGATACTCAAACTGGATGTTCTCCGGCGTCTTGATGACAGCGGTCAAGTCGAGCGGATTTTGTTTCGGACTCAAAATAGCCGTGACCAATTAGCGTTAACGGGGGGCTGCCAACCGTACTTGTTTGGCAACAGAACCCCCTCAGTGTAACCGGTTCGGCAGAATATTTCCTAAGCCAAATCAGATCTGGTTGCTGGCCGGTGGAAGGCCGGCCTTCATCGTCCTGGCCAAGTAGGCAAGCTGCTGCATGTTATCGCTGTAGGAACTGAATGTCATCCGCTTGCGAAGCCCTTCGTACAACGCGGCTCCACCGATCGTAAACAGCACACCCTTGGGCAATTGCTTGGCAAAGTGTTCGCAATCCGCAATGAACTTGGCCTCGTCTGGAACATACGAAACACTCAGCCAAAAGATCTTCGGCATATGTTTGCGAGCCGCCGATAGCAAACTGGAGAAAGGCAAATCACAGCCCAGATTCACCGACCGCCACCCCGCCTCCCGGAACGTCATGTCGATCAACTGAGTCGGGATCTGATACTGGTCCCCCGAAGCTGTCCCCCCCATCGCCAAAGGAGCATTCGACGACGGCTCCGCGAGCAAACGTCGGAGCTCATGAATCAAACGCATGCAGATTTCGCATCCGCGACGCTCCTGATAGACCTCCAAATCGCCGCACTCCCAAAGCTCTCCCACCGATCGGAAAACCGGAGCAATTAAATCATCCGCAACCGAAACAATCCCCCCATTTCGAGCGTACCAAGCACTGAGAATCCGCCGAGCATCGCTCTCGTTTCCCGACAATATGGCCCGCTCGAACTCCTCCCGCATTCCAGCCAGCTGCGATGAATCGGAGTGAGACACCTCGGACTCACGCGGCAAAGAAGCGCCCCCGGCCAACCCGATCGCCACCGGATCGATCAACCTGCGATTGGTCGATTCCAAAAACTCCATCAGATTCTCAAGGGGAATGCGGCGATGCCCTCCCAACGTCCGATCCGTTCGGATCAGACCCCGATCGCACCACCTCTTCACCGAGGATTCGCTCACCTGCAAGGCGTGGGCTACTTGTTTGGGGGTAAAACTCTCTTCCACCGGTCAACCAAATCGTTCTCTGGAGTAAAAATCATTCACCGTGAACGTTTTCAAGAGTATAGACCCATCGGCAAGCTGGATTCAAGTTTGTAACCAAAAAACCTAAAAAACATTGCGAATTTATTTGCCGAAAATGCACTTAAACTTTCTTGCTCCCACCGCATTCTGTCCGTATAAAGGTTTCAAGTGAACGATTTGAACGTTTTACTGACCGATTTTAAATGCAAATCGAACAAAAAACGTTCAGCGACGTATCGATGTGGACGAAAATCAATTTCGAAAGAATACCGGGAGCATGACGATGACGGTCGCAGTTGCAAAGCCAAGGAAACGAAAAGCCAATCCCATGACAACACAAGAAGGGGAGTCGGCTCTCTGTGGAAAGGCCCACCGAGCCGCAAGCAAACCAAAGCTTGCTCGCACATTCCGCCGCAATGCGGTAGAAGCGGACTTCCTGCATTTCATCCAACTCTCCAATCCGCACCCGATCGCCGATGCCGCTCTCCGGAGCGAGGCGAAAAAGCTAGCCGCGACCGAGATAGCCTTCATCGGTAACGCAACCTTCTCGGAATCGACCGCGGAAGGAGAAATCCTCGGAGACTTGCTCTTCAGCACAGGCGATACTTCCGGCACGACGAAATCGACCAAAGTCCCTGATCTTCCATCCTATCTCGCCCGCCTCTGCGAAACGAAGCTGCTAACCCCTCAAGAGGAAAAAGCTCTTTTCAACCGAATGAACTACCTTCGGTTCCGAGCCAATCAACTCAAATCGAAGCTCGACGCTAACAAGCCCGATGACTGGCTGATTCGACGCGTCGATGGACTTATGCGAGCCGCTGATTGGCACCGCGACTGCATCGTCAAGTCGAACATGCGACTGGTCATTTCGATCGTGAAGAAATTCGTGAACACGCAGAACGCATTCGATGATCTGCTTAGCGACGGGATTGTCGCCCTCATTCGCGCCGTCGACAAATTCGACGTTGCGATGGGATTCCGCTTCAGCACCTACGCGACGCAAGTCGTTCGACGCAATACCTATCGCCGAGTGATGGAGAAGCAAAAGGAGCGACAACGAAACATTGCGAGCATCGATGAAAATGGAATCGATTTCAGCGATGAACAAAAGTCTTCGTCGATGAGTGAAAACCGCTGGAACGAGCTTCGCGCACGGTTGACCCTCATGCTCGATCACTTGGACCGCCGCGAAAAATTCATCATCCGCGCACGCTTCTCACTGGGTGGCCATCGAAAGGTGCAAACGCTCCAGCGGCTGGCCGATAAACTGGGGGTATCCAAGGAACGAATTCGGCAGCTGGAAAAGCGAGCACTAGACAAGCTTCGAGGTATGACCGATCTATCGATCCTTCCCGAATCCGCCGGTTAGAAGGTTCGATCGTGTCGCGACTGTTCGAATGGAACTCCGAGTTTTCCTGCTCAGCAGAAAAGCTCTTTCAATACCATGCGAATCCTGGAGCAATCGATCGCCTCATCCCGCCTTGGGAAAATGTATCTGTTGTCGAACGAGGTGATTCCATTGCTGTTGGGACCGAAGTTGTCCTGCAACAGAAGCTGGGGCTTTTCAAGCTGCGATGGCTCGCTAGGCACACTCAACTGGACGCACCGCGGTCTTTTCAAGACACTCAGATAAGCGGTCCCTTTGCGGCGTGGCAGCATGACCACTTGTTCGAGCCCAAGGGCCCGGATCGTTGCTTACTGCATGATCTCATCCACTTCGATCTCCCCTGGTCTCCATTGTCCAATCCCGCCGTTCCGATGGTTCGAGGTATCCTCAGACGGATGTTCGTCTATCGACACGAAACCACACGGCGCGACCTGGACCTTCAGGACTATCTGGACACCTGGCTTGCAGGTCGCAAGCTGCGGATCGCGATCACGGGCTCCAGTGGATTGATCGGATCAAGGCTTGTCGCGCTCGCCTCCGTTTTGGGGCATCAAGTTGTTCGGATTACAAGACCGGAATCGCGATCAGCTAGCAGCAAGATAGGAACAGTAGGCCAACAAGTTGTTTGGGATCCTAACTCTGGGTTCAGTGATTTGGACGCCATGCAAGACTTGGATGCGGTCGTGCATCTGGGAGGGTTTGGTATCGCCGAGAAACGCTGGACCGAAGAAACGAAGCGAAAGATTCGCGCCAGTCGCATCGACGGGACGCACGCTCTGGTGCAAGCATTGCGAAAGTTGAGCTCCCCACCGAAGGCCTTGGTATGCGCATCTGGAGTTGGTATCTACGGTGATTGTGGCAATCGTGAGTGCCTCGAGGATTCACCCCCCGCCGATGACTTTTTAGGACAAGTGGCGAGAGACTGGGAGGAGGCCGCCAAGACATATACGGAAACGGGCAACCGAGTCGCAGTTGGGCGGCTCGCGATGGTTTTGCATCCACGCCAAGGTGCGTTGGCGAAGATGCTACCCCTTTTTCGTTGGGGGCTCGGCGGCCAAGTCGGATCAGGTAAACAGTATTGGAGCTGGATCCATGTCGACGATGCAGCTGCCGCGTTCCTCTTTCTCGCAGCGTGCCCAGAAGCGACGGGTCCCTACAACTTTGCAGCCCCTCACGCGACAACCAATAGCGAGTTCACGCGTTTGCTTGGACGAGCGGTTTCGCGTCCCGCTTGGTTACCAGCTCCCGCGTCCGCCCTTCGAATCGCGATGGGAGAAATGGCCGATGCTCTCTTGCTCGCCAGCACAAGGGCGATTCCTCACAAGCTCGAACATATCGACTTCCCTTTTCGCGCCAGGCGATTGGAAGATGCCCTGGGACAGTTGCTAGGGGACGCTTGATGTCGGCTTGGCACTTGCACCACGCGCAAAGACCATCACATCGACCTGCTTGGCCCCCGCACCCAGCAACGCTTTCGC
>JALOQZ010000317.1 GCA_025459245.1 Pirellula sp. | reverse complement strand
CTCGGTATTGTTCACCTTCAAGATTTGATCGCGATACCGAATTCCTGCTTTGGCTGCTGCCGAGTTTTCGATGACTCGATCGACGACCAAGGAGTTCGCTTGGCTTTGAACGCCCAAATAGGCGCCTCGGGAAACGAACAACTCGATGTCGCTAAGCTGGGCCAACGCTTGCTTACCACCATCGAGGGTCATGTTGGTTCCGAAGATCCAAAGTGTTTGGGTCACAGGAAACTCTTGAAGATGCGGAATCAACTCATCTCCCACTGGAACGTACGAGAGCTCGAGGATATCCAATTCAGGTCCATCCTTGATGACCAAGAGATCTTCCGTCGTAAGCTTCGCGTCTACGATCTGAAGATGGTTCAGGTTGGGGAGTTTCAAAACGGCTTTGAGGACCTCTGGAGTGATCTTGGACCCTTCTAATCGCGCGAAGCGGATCCAGTCGATATGGTCCAACTCTTGAAGGTCTTCCGCGGTTCCTTGAAAACCCTCGTTGAGATCAAGCGGGTCGGCGACTTGCAATAGACGAGACAGACTTGGGAAACTCATGCGAGTTTCGGGGGTAAGACGTTGAATTCTATCCCAAGCCCGCTGGCTGATCTGAAGTCGGACTGCTTCGTGAATTCGCGCGACCTGCAAACCCTTATTACCTGTGGCCTGGCTAGCGATCTTTTTGATCAATGCAGCAGCTTGGGTCTTTCGCGGTGAATTCGGGGAGCGAATCAGATCGCACACCACTTGTAGCATCCGAGTGAAGGCCTCTCCCTCAGCGCTCTCCATCGACTTTTCTAGGATCGGGAACGCAGCATCGGCGTGCCGGTGAAGCTGGTCGCTGGCCCACTCTCGTTTACCGTAACTTTTATCATCCAATTGTTCGATCCAACGAAGGATCTGGGCTTCGGTAGGTTCGTCGCCCGAAACAGAAGCTCCTTGCCCCGCGACGCCACTCTGAGCGATGCAAGTGGCAGATGGAGGGGCGAAGGCACAAATAGCAAGTGTCAGCGCGGCCCCGGCTACCTTGCCGACCTTGAGACGCGAGCGGGATGACCCATTGGCCCTGCAAGTGCGAAAACGTCTAGTGCTTCGGTTCATAGGTCGATAGGCTTTTGGCTGGAGGCGGGAAACGAGCCCGCTGTTTCGATCTTGAATACAACTTCCCGATGGCTCAACCATGGAACATAGCTTTATCGCCTGGGCAAAACAACGTTCGTCAAAGCTTCCGCAAGTGAAACTCGGAATTGGCGACGATTGCGCATTGCTGGCTGGTTCCGCCGAGGATAGCGTCGTCACCACCGATTCCTTGTGCGATGGTACCCATTTTATCCTATCGGAATGTGGAGGTCGAAGGGCTGGTCGCAAGCTGCTCGGTGTTAGTTTGAGCGATTTGGCGAGCATGGGAGCTACCCCCGTCGCGGTCTTCCTCTCCCTTTGCCTTCCCCGAGCCGCGGCTGGCGACATCGCTTCTGAGGTTTTCGAAGGCGTCTTGGAAATGGCAAAGGAATACGAAGTCTCCATCGCCGGTGGGGACACAAACGTTTGGGATGGACCACTCGTTCTTAACTTGACGGCGATCGGAAAAGTCGAACCGGACAAAGCTTGGAGGCGTTCCGGGGCCAAACCCGGGGACGCCATCGTAGTTACCGGGGTTCTCGGGGGGAGTATTCTCGGAAAACACCTCGATTTCGAGCCAAGGTTGAGGCTCGCAAAAAAACTAAAGGAATTGGATATAGTCTCCGCGGCAACGGATATCAGCGATGGATTGGGAATCGATCTGCTCAATGTCACCGTCGCCAGCCGCTGCGGTGCGGAAGTCCATTTGCAAAAGATCCCCATCAGTGAAGCGGCCTCTCGCCTTGCCCAAAGCTCCGGGAATTCCCCCCTCGACCACGCGATCGGGGACGGGGAGGATTTTGAGCTTCTTCTGGCGATTCCCAAGGAAAAGTTGCCATTGCTTCCCGCCGAAATCGACGGTGTGCCTCTGACCCCCATCGGTGAATTTGTGAGCCGAACAGGGCTTTGGTCGAAGGAGCGCGGAGGCGTTAAGCAGCTCCCACCCCGCGGATATGTCCACTCCTGATGTGCTCCCCGCGACTCGATCTTCCTAAAAATTTTCTTCTATTTCTTCCCGAGCGCTAGGGAAAACCGCCCCGTCAGCGACTTTTAGAGCATCATGAGCGCGCTGGCATTGAGATTACCCATGGAAGAAAAATCGGATCAGATCGACTGGGGCATCGCGATCGATAGACATCGACGATGGTTGTCCACGGTCGTTCATTCCCGGTTGGCCGACCATCAAGCGGCCGAGGATGTCTTACAGGAAGTCGCTTTGGCTGCGATCACGCAACGCAGCCGACCCGACGATCCGACAAAGATCGCTCCTTGGCTATATCGAATTGCCTTGCGAAAAGTCATCAATCACCACCGTTCCACCGGCCGCAGGAAAAAGCTACTGGCCGGAGCAGCGGACGCGGGGAAAGGATCCGAATTTTCGGAGTCCCCTTGCCCGGGTGAATGGCTCCTGAAGATGGAAAGCGATTCGGAGGTCGCGACCGCTATCCAGAAACTATCCTCTCAAGACCGACAGATCTTGCTCCTCAAATACACCGAAGGTTGGGGATACCAAGAATTGGCGGAACACCTTGGGATCTCCATCAAGACGGTGGAGTACCGGCTTCTCAAGGCTCGTAAGGCCTTGCGAGCAAAACTTTCGACTTATTACTCCTAATTTCATTCGCGGTCCTAGCCGCAATTCGCTTGGATAGGTTTCCTAAAATGATCGACCCTCTGCGACTTCAATCTTTGGTAGACGGCGAATGCTCCGCGTGCCAACGTCGTGAGTTGCTTGCAAGCTGCGATTCCAATCCCTCTCAATGGAAGGAAGTTGCATTGGCTCTGCTAGAAGAACAGCAATTCTCGAGGCAGCTCCAAGCCGTTTCAAATCCATCTCGAAACATCTCGGCCGCAGCCCAGCGATCGAACGTCCAACCCGAACCGACCGGAATGGCGCCGCTTCCTCTCGTCTCGCTTTCCACTCAAAGAGAACCCCTGGCTCAGCCTATCCAACAATCCTCGCAGTCATCGTCCTGGTGGCCTGTCCTCGCTGCTGGGTTTATTGGATTGGCAGCTTTCCTTGGAGGTCGGATGCTCCCCTTCGCAGACCAAAGTGCCGTCGATGGACCTGACGTTCTGACGACCACGTTCAAACCTGCGATAGAACCGAATTTGGGTGCGACCAACCAGCTTGTCTCAAACAAATCGGATCCCTATGAAGGCCTTCCTGAAACGGATCTGAGAGTTCAGATCGGGAACGAGAATATTCCCATCTTCGACCCGAGAGAATTGGACCCTCAACTGGTGATGGCATTGCAGGCTTATGAAGTGCAGAAAGCAAATCAACGGTTGCGTCAGCAAGGATTCGAGATCGATCTGCGCCCAGAATACATGACCGGCCAATTAAACGATGGCCGCCAAGTTGTGGTTCCAATACATCAAGTCGGCTTGCGAGCCTACGGACAGTAGATTAACGCATTGCCTGCTCAAGTTCATTTAGGATTTTTTATAGTAGAAGGATGGAATGATGAAGAAATTATTTAAACATTTCGTTGCACCTGTAATTGCGATTTCCGGCACAACCTCCATGGTCTCCGTCTCTGCCCAAGAGGAGAAAAAGGAAGAGAAGAAGACGACAGCCATCGTTGTACGTGCTGAAGCAGGCCAGAAGGCAGACGTAGAAAAGAAAGTAGCCGAAGCCCTCGACAAGGCTGGTATCTCCGCAGAGATGAAGGAGAAGATTCTCAAGGAGATGGCGGCTGCAGAAGAGAAAGCATCGAAAGCGATTAAGAAGGGAGTGTTCGAGGCGAGAAAAGTAGAAATCGCGAAGGATAAAGCCGATGCCGCAGAAAAGCAGGCGGCTGAGGCCGAAGTAAGAGTCATCGAACTCAATGGCGCAAACCCCGGGGAAGTGATCGAGCTCAACGTGGCCGGAGATGGTGGTGTTCAACAAAAAATCAAACAGCTCCGCGCGCGTGTTCTACGCGATATGGCGGATCAAAAATACCGTATCGGAGTCGCTTGCCGCACCGAAATGGCCGAAGACGGATCGAAAATCGAAAAGCCGGCAGGCGAAGAAGGGCTTATTGTTGAAAGTGTATTTCCTGATTCCCCTGCAGCGAAAGCGGGCGTGAAAGAAGGGGATATTCTACTGAAGATCGATGAGAAAGAGCTTGTAGATATCGATCAATTAATGAAGGCAGTGCAAGTAGCCGGCAAAGAAGATAAAGAGTTGAGCATTGCGATTGCCCGCGGTGAGGAAAAGCTCACACTTAAAGTCAAGCCTGCGGAGATCAAGGATCTGGATCGCGTCGTGGAGAATATTGAATTGAATATGCCATCGGGAGGATGGCTGTTCCAAGGGACACCCATGCAAGAGTTTCCTATGCCCAATGTTCAAGGTCTCAATACCGCACGGGCGTTTACCTTTTCCGCCAACAGCGATAACGAGCTGAAGAAGGAAATCGAATCGCTACGAAAGGAAATATCCGAACTCAAAGAGATGATCCGCGAGCTGAAGAAGTAGTGAAGGCTGGAAGCAATCGAAAGCATTGCTCAGAGCACTGACCCATGAATCGCCCGAAACGCGAAGCCACCCTTGGCTTCGCGTTTTTTTCATTGTCTAGCGGTCGTCCTCGACCGCTTCAGCAG
>JALOQZ010000045.1 GCA_025459245.1 Pirellula sp. | reverse complement strand
GCGCTGGCGATGATCACCATGACATGCCATAGCGGATGGAAGTACCAGGACTTGTGATCGTTCTGCAAAAAGAGCACTCCTAGCGTATACAAGACTCCGCCGAGCAGCATCGTCGCGAAACAGGCTGTGGAGACCGAGCTATAGAGAGCGATGGCCGGTCCCCAACCAAGGAGAATGCACCATAAAGGATTCATGTCATCGATTCGGTGTTTGCTGAATACCTTTGAAAGGAAGCCGGCGATCGCAGCAACCCAAACTGCTGTCAGCAATGCCGTTCGACTCCATCCTTCCAAATTGGCCCAAATGAACGGCGTGAATGTCCCAGCGATGAGGGTGTAGATCACGCCTTGATCGAGAGCTCGCATGCGATGTCGACGTTCAGGATCTTTTACTGCATGCGAAAGCATCGAAAACAAGTACATCGCTGAAAGGCTGCAGCCGTATACGATGCACGCAGCCAAGAGCCCAGCTTCACGCCGAATCGAAAGGCTAGCGAGGAACAGCAGAGCAGGCACACTAAGCAAAAAACCAAGTCCATGGATCCAAGCATTCAGCTTTTCTTGGGATGCATTTTCTTGAGTCCATGCTTTGGCCATGATGCTTTGACGTTGAATCAGCGGGGGGTAGGAAAGGCAGGTGCAAAGAGGCTGGCTAGGTGACGGACCATTCAACCCTTTGCTTGGTGACAGGGTGGAGAAGTGCCATTTTATAACAATGTAGCTGCATCGGAGACTTCATTCTATCTTCGTCGGGCTGCGATCGGGTAGATCCTCCCGGCAGATAGAGTGGATCATTCATGACCGGGTGGCCTAGCGACGCTAAATGCAAACGAATCTGATGAGTTCGACCGGTGATCAGCTTCGCTTCGATAATTGTGGAATGGGAGTGTCGTTCTAAGACTGTGAAAATCGTCTCCGCGTGTTGACCCGCCGGATCAAGACTCCGGCCACCGCTGGGCAGTGTTTCTTTCGAGATAGCCTTTCGGCAAACGTGCGTATCCCACTCCACGACCCCCTCGACTTCAACTCGATAGACTTTTTCGACCGTTCCCTCCGCGAACTGTTGCTGAACGTCCTGGGCGTATTTGTATCGTCGTGCAAAAACCACCAATCCGGTGGTGTTCATATCTAACCGATGGCAGGGGCGGAGTTTCTCTGGGTGATATGCCTCCTGCAAAATCGAGAGAAGTGTATTGCGAGAATATCGTCCTGAGGGATGAACAGGTAAAGGTGCTCCCTTGTTGACCACGACCAACGCTTCATCCTCATCAACCAAATCGATTGCATCGCTGACCGGTGGTTCCACTGTTCCTGGTTGGCAATGCAGAAAGCGTGCCCCCTCCTGAACAATCTCCTGCGCCGAAGCAGGTTGATAGTTTCGCCGAGGGCATTGAACATGTCCCTTCGCCAAATCATTTAACCAAGCGTCCCGACCATAACCTGGCATCGATTGGCAAAGCGCTTCGATCAGAGGAAGACCGGCGACTCGTTGGGAGATAGAGACCCAGCGGCGGTTTTCATACGGAATACAACCTCGCTGTTCGGAGGCGATTTGACGTATCAAGTTTTGGCGGGCCGCTTTCCGCTCCTCTTCGGCTTGATAGCAGTAAGGGCAAAACTGTCCTTCGCGATAATGCTCCGATTGGATTTCCTCCGCGCTGAGAACGTGCTTGCAAGCAAAGCATTCGTAGGAGTCGGATGGTGCGAGATTAGGGGCAACGGCGACGCGTTGATCAAACACGAAACAATCGCCTTGGTAATGCGACTGCTGACACTCCTCAAAGTACTTGAGAATGCCACCCTCCAGTTGATAGATCTGCTCGAAACCAAGCCCTTTCATGTAAGGACCGATCTTCTCGCACCGGATGCCGCCTGTGCAGAACATGACCACAGGATTCTTTTTCACCTCTTCAGGTAACGTGGCGGCGGCTTGCGGGAACTCTCGAAAGGTTCTCAGTCTTAAATCGATAGCGCCTTCGAAGGTTCCCAAGTCGGTTTCGTACGTGTTTCGCGTATCGAGCAAGGCAACCGGTTTTCCCTCATCCAGCCAACGCTTTAGTTCTTGCGGTGGTAGCTTCGGTGAAGCATTCTCAATCGGTTCGACTTGAACAACGCGATCTTCGACTTGGACGGCGAGCCTTCCACCATCACCTACCGGGATGATCTCCTTTTTTAACTTGACCAGCATGCGATGAAACGGCTGGTAATCGGTCAGGCTCTCTTTCACTGTCAGGTCAGATAGTCCAGCGTGGGATGTGCGCAGGAAACCTAAGAAAGAGTCGATTGCGTTTCGATCTCCGGCTAGAAAGAGGTTGATTCCTTCGTGGCTAAGAAGGATGGTCCCTTTCAGTTTCAACTCGTTTGTAATCTTCTTGAGATCAGCGCGCCGCGTCTCGAGGTTATCGAGTTGTAGATACTTGTAAGCGGCGATGTTGACGATACTGGACATGCGATGACCTGAGCGACTTACCAACATTAAATCCAAAGATGAAGCCGACCATCGAGTCTGTCGGGGATCGCTTTATCGACCCAACGTCGGATTTGAGAATCGTTGTAACGAGTGCTGAAGTGACCGCAGATGACGATCTCGTTCTTAAAATCCTCGCGTCGTGCGACGATATCGTCTAGGTGCATGTGCCCGTGTTTGTGGATTTTCTCTTTGCGATGTTCCGGGGCCACGAAGGTCATTTCTGTGATCAAAATCTTGGCGCGATACACGTCGGGGTTTGCATCCAGGCCTTGTGGGGCCGTATCGCCCGTGTAGGCGATGAGCGGGATTCGCACTTCGTTGGTGACGTCGGTCCCGCTCAGTTTGATATCGCGTATCTGGTCACCCGTTAGCTCTGCGTACTCGGGTTTGAGTTTGCGCCGTCGATCCCAGACGATGAATCCGAGGGATGGAACCGTGTGTTTCATCGGAATGGCGGTAACCACCAATTCTCGCGACAGCTCGATCTCTTGATGGGCAGCGAGAGGAACGAGTTCGCAGGGGAGTCGCCCCCGATCGAGTCGTGAAAACGCTTTGAGCATCGAATCGACTGCGGATACGGCAGATTCGGGCAAGTAGATCGTGGGGCGATCCATCTTCATCATGCGGCGCCGAGCGACGTAGGACGGGAGTGCTGCAATGTGGTCGAGGTGTGTGTGCGAAACAAAATAGCGAGGCAACGCCATATGGTCCCAAGGTTGTGCGCCTAGATCAAAGCCGATCTTCAGTTCGGCGACGCGCCAGTACGATTGCACAGCGGCTCGCGAGTATCCGTCGATGGTGAGATTGCCATGGGAGATCGCTAATGTCGGCGCGTTATCTACCGATCCAATCGTTTCTGCGAGCTGAGAGTCCATGCTATCGATCGCGCTGGTACGGCGAATTGGGGAGCCATGGGAGGAGGATGGATTGCTTGACAAGGAACCGAACTCGAATGGAGGAAATAATCTTTAGGGCCTTTCCGAAACCATCGGAAACCGCGGCTAGTGCCAGAGCGGCTAATGGTTTTCGGATAGGCTCTCAGTCAGAGAGGATGCTTTTTGGCGATCGAGCATGTGAGGGGCAGGAACCGATGAAGGGGAGGGACGCCAATCCATGACTTGCAATTCAACGCGTTGGTTTCCCCCGAACTCATTGATGTTGGGGCGAAAGGCAATATCGATCGTCCCGGAATGTTGATTGATCGGCTCGACCCATTCTCCCTGTCCGAAAGCGATCGCACGAATCGCGGTTCCATGCTGTACGAATCTCGCTTGAAAATGCCTATCACCGCTCCCCATCGTTTTTGCAGGTTCGCTCAATTGCACGTTGTTTGCAACAAAAATGGGGCGGGGGTTGGCTGCACCAAATGGGGCGAGGCGCTCCATGCGGTGGACCAAGGCGAGACTGCTGATCTGTTTGAGAGTCACTTCCGCATCGATCTCGAGGATTGGCGTGGGGCGGACACCACCCAGCCGAGTCGCCACAGCCTCTTGCAAGGCAGCGCGGAAGCTCGGGATGGAGTGCTCCTCGATCTTGAGGCCTGCCGCTGCAGCATGACCTCCGCAAGTGAGAAGATGCTCGCGGCAATCTTGAAATGCTTCGTACAGATTGACAATGCCCGCGGATCTCGCCGAACCAGTCCCTGGCTTCTGCCCGAGTGGATCCAGTCCGACAACGACGACCGGGCGATGGAATCGTTCCGCCAGTCTACCAGCTACCACGCCGATCACACCCAAGTGCCACCCAGCGCCGTGAACAACAAAGGCTGGATCGTTTTCGGCGTCGAATTGCTCTTTAATTTGTTTAGTGGCTGCCAAAGTGACCGAGCGTTCCAGCGACTCGCGATCGCTATTGAGCCGATCCAGATACTCCGCCAATGCCTTGGCTCGTTCGGGATCTTGAGTTGTTAACAGTTCCACACCGAGCTGAGCTTGCCCCAGCCGCCCAGCGGCATTCAGACGTGGCGCCAGCGTGAATGCGATATCTTCCGCTCCGTGGGCGGTCTTTGTGTGGAGGTTGGCTTTCTCCATCAACGCTTTGAGCCCCAAAGGGACGCTGGTGGTAAAGAGTTTCAACGCACTTCTTACGAGTATCCGGTTCTCGTCGACCAGTGGAACCACATCGGCGACCGTTGCGATGGCGGCGATACACGTCGACTCGAGCAAAAACTGCCGATGCGCCGGCGTTACGCGTTTGTCTTTGCTGTCCAGCTGGCACAATGCCCAAGCCAATTTGAAGGCGACGGCGCCCCCACACAGGCCATGAAAGGGATAATCAAATCCAGGCAGAGCGGGATGCACAACTGTAAAAGCATCGGGGAGCGACTCGCCGATGGTGTGGTGGTCCGTGACGATGAGCTCCAGCCCAAGCTCTTTACAATGCTCTGCTTCGGCGAGCGATCCGATGCCGCAATCGACGGAGATCACCATCTTGCGGCCCCGTTGATGCAGTTTGGAAAGTGCCTCGCAACTAAGTCCGTAGCTATCTTCTAGCCGATTCGGGATGTAATACTGGACGTCTGCCTGTAGCATGCGAAGGCAATTGTAGAGGATGGCGGTTCCGCACATCCCATCGGCGTCGTAATCCCCGTAGACGACAATCGGAACTCGCTCTTGAATCGCCTTGTAGATGCGATCGGCTGCCTGATCCATATTGGGTAGCAGGCTAGGGTCGCGGAGCTCCGAGAATTTGGGCTCTAGGAAAGACTGGATGAAAACCGGATCGGTGATGCCGCGCTGGTACAGCAGTTGGGCAACAACGGTCTCCACACCTGCTAGCTTTGCTAAATGCTGGATGGCTTCCGGGTCGAAACCGCGATATCGCCACTGCTTGGTCATGTCTTGTGCCTCCCGAAATTGGCTGATGAAATACCCAAGCAGGATGGCGAAACAAACGGGCAACACGGTCGTCCTGCGGCTACTCTGAAAAGCCGCGTGAATCCGCTGAGCGCAGCAGCGGACACAGCAATGCAGCGGGCTCGATGAGCTTTACTTCGACTGCTTACTACTTGCGTTTTTCAATGTGGAGAGTCACGCGGCGGAGGCGCGGGCTGTATTTCTTCAGCTGCAACTTTTCTCCCCCTGGCTTTCTCAGCATCACGTAGTTGATGTCCCCGGTTTCTTGACAAACGAGGAACGTCGTTTCCTTTTTCTTTTTGCTCTTGGCCATGGTCGGTCGTTAGAGATTTCAGTTGAAAAAAATGAGGGAAGCCCGATTGGGAACCGCGTATTATGCTGTCGGGTGGCCGGCATGGCTAGCTCAATTCCGGTTCGATCTGGGCGGAACTATCCTCAGAATCCCTGCATCCAAATCAAGCTGCCCGATTTCGCCAGCTTGCCCCAACCCTGGGAAACCAAGTCTCCAGGGGGGCTTTCACCTGACGAATCGATGGATTATCTCGCGTAACCCTCAAATTCATGCGGCCCACCGTCCGAGAATGAGGACTACGGAGAATGGAGCGGCGCTAGCACCTGGCGGCGCGAATATGATTGGGATTACCCAGAACACCCGGGTTTCCAAGACTCCTTTTCACCCTTTCTAGCAACCCCTCGAAAGAGGGGTAGGAATGAAACGCATGGCTCCTGTTGAGAGATCGCCCCTACAAGATCATTCGCTTTCCGAGGCAAGAAACTGGTTCCGCGCCCTCCTGCATCGCGTGTTAGAGGATGGTTCTCCTAGGGCGACACGACCCATCCATTTCGAGCCGCTGGAAACACGCCAGCTCATGGCGTCCGACTTTTTTTCGAGCGCCTCGGGCTACTCCAACGCATTGGATTCTTCGGCGTTTGGTGACTCAGCCTATTATCAAGGCTCCACGATGAACACTTCCTCGCTGGTCGGGGAGGGGGAAGATGCGCCGAACTTGGTCGAGTTTGCAAAGGCGCTGCAGCAGGCGGGAGTCCGATTCTTTGGTGCCGATTGGTGTCCCCTCTGTACCGAGCAAAAGAATCTTTTCCAGGATGGCAAGAGCTATTTGCCCTTCATTGAAATGACCAATCCAGATCGCACTCGCAACGCGACCGCGATCAGTGAAAACGTCACCCAGTATCCGACTTGGGAGTTCGCGAACGGGACACGAGTTACTGGCGTTCAGACGCTTGCGCAGCTCTCGGCCCTCTCCGGCGTCGCGATTCCTTCTGGTAGCGATCCCTCGATTGTGGAGATCCCGAACCAGACCGTTCTGAATGGCGCGCCTCTCCACGTTCCGATCGATGCTTACGATCCCAACGGCGGTCCGTTGACAATCACGGTTCAGAGCAGCAACCCGTCGGTGATCGCTGCCGAAATGATCACGAATCAAAAATCCCTTCGCTTGAATATCAACGGTTACGGGGAGATGGTCTTCCGGCTTTTCGCTGATGAAGCCCCTCGGCCTGTTTCTCGTATTGAGCAGTTGGTCAATAGCGGGTTCTACAACCAAACCGCTTCGAACAAGATCATCTTCCATCGCGTCATCGATAACTTCGTATTGCAAGCGGGGGATCCCACCGGGACCGGCAGCGGTGGTTCGACATTGGCCGATTTCGATGACCAATTCGATTTCGATCTGCAACACAACCGAACCGGTATCCTCTCGTATGCCAAGTCGTCCGATGATACCAACGACTCCCAGTTTTTTATCACCGAAGGGCCTCAACGGCACTTGGATTTCAATCACTCGATCTTTGGCCAGTTGATCGAGGGCGAAGCGGTTCGAGAAGGCATTTCGCGCACGCAAGTCTCGAGCACTCGTCCAGTGAATGAAATCTCGATCAACAGCGCGGAGATCTTCAACGATACCGAGAACGGTCTCATCCGGCTTCGGGCCCTTGCGAATTCCGGAACATCCACCATCACCGTTACGGTGACAGATTCGACAGGTCGAAGTTCGACCCGCACGTTTACGGCGACTGCAGCTGCAGATACCGCGAACGGTGGTCCCTTTTTGAGCGATATCACCGTCCCGACATCGATCGTGGCTGGTCAACCCACAACGATTCAGCTTCAAGGGAACGATGTCGAGGGGGATGCTGTTTACTACGACGCTACTCGCGTTGGCTCTGTGAACTACACGTTCAACATTAACAACGACACGGGATTGCTCACGCTTACGCCGCCGGCCAATTACACGGGCCAACTCCAGATCTCGGTGGGTGTGCGCGCGAAGACGGGGACGCCGACCACGCAAGACACGTTTGACACGCAACTGTTAACGTTCAACGTTGTTGCAAACAATCTCACAGCTCCCACAAGCGTTGATCTGGCAGCGACCTCCGACACCGGCGTTAGCGACTCGGACAATATCACGAGCGCTGCGACGATGGAGTTTGTGGTCAGCGGAACCGCTGCAGGGGCAACAGTCAATCTACGCGTCGGGAATGATATTGTGGGCACTGCCGTCGCGACCGGGTCGACGACCACGATCACCACTGCCCTCATTTCGCAGCTTGGTGCTGGGGCGCGAAGCGTCGTCGCTACGCAAACACTCAACGGTACAACCACTGCTGCATCGCCCGCACTGTCTCTCACGTTCGATAACACCGCTCCTGCAGCGATTCCGACGAACCAATTGCCGACCAACGTCAATCTGGGCTCAAGCCTTAACTTTGATTTGGCGCATCCGGAAGAGGGGCAGGGACTGCGCTACGTGCTGGAAAACGCTCCTGCTGGTTTGACGATCAACGCAACCACTGGCGTGATGACTTGGACGCCTACTCAATCGCAGCTTGGTCCCCAAACCGCGTCGTTGCGGTTGACTGACACCGCTGGCAATTCGCAGGTGCAGCAAGTTGCAATTAATGTTGCCGAGGCGGCCAAGGTTTCGGTTCAGTTGATTCCCGTGGATGCTAACGGCAACACGTTGACTTCCCTTTCGTTGGGGCAAGAGTTCTTTTTACGAGTGGTCGTCAACGATTTGCGGAACACGGGCTCTCCTGCTGGTGACGGCGTCTTCTCTGCGTATTTGGACATTGAGTACGATGCGAGTCGCATTGAGCTCGTCGGAACAGATCCCGTCACCTATAGCGGAAACTTTGGAAACGGACGTACGACCCCCGTCACTTCGACGGCCGGTTTGATCGATGAGCTGGGTGCATTCTCCAGCTTCACTGTGGGACCAGGGCGCGATCCGCAGATCTTGGCGGCTATCGCGATGCGTGCCAAAGCTAGCGGGCAAGCGCTCTTTTCTGCAAACCCGGCCGAAGGTTCCAGCCGAGGTTTCTCCATTTTCAAAGAGGATGGCGCAATCGCTTCCTCGCTAGTGAACTTCATTCCGACCACGGTTTCCGTTGCCCAGAATTTCACCGCGGTGAACGACACATACAACTTCAATGAAGATTCGACCAACAACACATTGAACGTCCTTTCGAACGACACGATTGTCGCTGGCTCCGGAGCTGTTCTCACGATCCAATCGGTCGGGACGACCTCCAATGGTGGTACGGTGACGATCGCCTCGAATGGGCAGTCCCTGACGTACGCACCAGCAGCGAACTTCAACGGTCAAGAAACCTTCACGTACACGGTTCGGGACCAAACGGGAGCCCTTGGAACGGCGACGGTGACGGTGCAAGTCGCTTCGGTGAACGACAACCCTGTCGCGGTTGCCGACACGATTACGACGGTTCGATCGGGTGATCAAAACGTCTTTTTGAACGTGCTTCAAAATGACACGATGGGCCCAGATACGGGTGAAACACTCACGGTTACCAGCGTGACAACACCATCGCAAGGCGGAACGGCGACCGTCGCTTCGGCTGGAACGGGAATCGTTTATACACCTCGCGTTGGCTTCACCGGCACTGAAACATTAAGCTACACGATCAGCGACGGTCGTGGTGGAACATCGACGGCAACCGTAACCATCGTGGTAGGGCCTGCGGTACCACCTCCTACCGTCGTCGGTGATGCGTTCACTGTGACGGAAGATGCGGCCGCTGCAGAATTCAATGTCTTGGCCAATGATACCCCCGCGGCTACAGGTGACACGCTGACGATCATCAACGTCACTGCCCCGAACGGGACTGCGTCCATCACCAGCAACGGTACTCGCATTACCTATGCACCGAAAGCGAATGCGACGGGCACAGAGCTTGTGGTCTACACCGCTCGCAGCACGAATGGCGGGGTAGCTACCGGAACAATCACTTTTACGATCACCGCGGTGAATGATGCGCCCAACGCGGTCGACGATAGTTTGGATGTCCTCTCGCAACCTAACCAAACGGTCGATGTTCTCGCCAATGATACAAACGTAGACACGGGAGAGACCTATACGATCACTGCCGTTACGCAACCTGCATCCGGGCAAGGAACGGTACAGATCGGTCCCAATGGTAGGACCCTGATTTACACCGCACCGAGTACTACATATACCGGGACGGTTACGTTCTCTTATACCATTAGCGATGGCAGCACACTCACCGATACAGCCAACGTTACCCTGCGAGTTCTGAATTTTGTTCCTCGCGATGTGGGAATTGTGCTCAACAGCAATCTGCAGGGACTGCCGATCACGGCTCTTTATTCGACCTCGGTTGGTTCGTCATCTGCTCCTGTGCCACAAACCATCGTTCGGAACGCGAACGGCGTTCAAGTTTCCGACGTCGGGCCTGGTGAGGTTCAATTCGTGATTCCGAAACTACCGTTCCTCACAGGGGGAGCCCAGACGATTCGGGTGCAAACTGCGTTCAATGATGGGGATTCTCTCTCGACCCCGGTTAACGTAGGAACTCGCGATGCTCGATTCGTCGATATACGAGATTTCATGGGACAAAACTTGCGAGCCGGCGTTACCGCTGCTGTGGTGCCCAATCAATCGGCTCGTTGGTTTGAGTCGCAAGGTGGCTGGAACGCGTATCGCAACATGTCGATCACGATGAATCAAGCTGGAACCTCTATGACTCTCCGCGCGATCAACGCATCCAATCAATCGGTCGAGGCGACATTGCCTCTCACCGATAGCCGCATTCAAGTTCGCGCACGCGAAGGGGATGCCATGTTGATTCGACTGCGAGGGGAGCCCTCTCAGATCTTCACAAGCAGCAGTACCACGACCAATACAGCGTCGAACACCGGTTCCAATACAGGGACCAATGGCAGCGGAGAGGGGGAAGCGGGATCGTTCACTACTCCAACTCTTAGCCCCTCTGCGGTAGATGCCGCTATGGAGCAAATTCGCACGAGTGAAGCTGCCCCTGCGGCATCCACTCCCTCAATGGCAACGCCGGAAGTTCCTGCTGCCTGGGACGCATCGGCCGTTCCCATTGAAGAGTTGGACGCTATCGCTCAATCCATTTCCAACGGATACCGACGTGGCTTCCGAACACGATAATCAATCGCTGGCAGCAATGTGACCCCCAAGCATTGCTTCCTGTTTTGCTTTTTGTTGATCGCTCCACTGCAGATCCTATCGGTCTGCAGCAGCTCTTGGCTCGCGTTGCCGCCGAAGCCCTCCGGGGATGGGATCGACTACGAAGCGATTGGATTCTGCGTATCTCGGGGAGAAGGCTGGGCGACCCATTTCGCCAATCTTCGTTGGCGGAGCCCGTACCTAGTTGCAGACTCATTTCAATACGCAAGTTTGCTAAGTAAACCAGGTCCACTGGTTCCCGATACCAACCGACCACCCCTTCTGCCGGCATGGATTGCGACCATCTACACAATCCTCCCGCGAGGTCCTGTTGCGTTCGCGACAATCCGGCTCTCGTTCGCACTATCTCTAGCGGCTGGTTGCTCGTTGATTGCGAGTTTTGGGTTCTTGGTTGTATCAAGTTCTCGGTCACCATCGATTCGTCAGCTCGCTCCTTGGGTAGGCCCGGGCGTCGTGGCAATTACTTACAGCGAACGCAATCTACGCAATTATCTGACCGACTTTCTAACGGAACCGTTTGCGCTCTTGCTAACAGGCGTCTTTCTTTTGCTGTTGTGGTATGCTAGCCGACGGCAAACGAAGCTCAACATGTTGGTCTCTGCCCTTTCTTTCAGCCTGCTCATTTACTGTCGGACTTCTTTTATCCTCTGGATCCCCTTTCTAATTCCTGTGCTCCTGGTTCTTTTCGCTTGGAGTGGGGAAAGCAGCCGTACCTCTTGGAGACAATCGTTGCAGTGGACGCTCCTCTTCCTGGCGGCCGTTCTTTTGACTCAATCTGCTTGGTGGATTCGAAACTGTTCGGTGCTCGAACGATTCCAGCCCCTTGGTACCAAGGGATCGACTACGCTGCTGGGAGGTTACTGCGATGAATCGGCTGCCCGAAGAGGGGAATGGCAATTCGATCCCGAGCAAACGCTACGGGCTCAACACCCGCCACCGATGGAATCCGAGCAAGCGAAAGAATGGATCGAAAACGAGCTTCTCATTGCGAAGGAAGCCAACACGCAAGTCAAAGAGTGGATTTCCGAGAATATATCAACGCTGCCGACGCTTATGGTGCAGCGAGTTGTCACGGAATGGAATCCATATACCGGCAAAGCGATCGTTCTCAAGCTGCTAGCGGCATTTGGGTGCATCGGGCTTGCGATCCGGGATCGACGAGCACTGGTATGGATAGCCTTTCCTTTGATGATTCAGTCGCTCGTCACCGCCGTCACCTACTCTGTCGGAGGTAGGTTCCTCGTACCGGTTTATGGATGCCTGTATCTGCTGGCCGTGGTCGGCTTTGCGGAGGTGTTTCGTATTGCTTGGAAACGCTATTCGATTTGCTTCTCCTCCGAGTTAGGACCAAGCAATAGATGAAACGACTATCAAGGACCTGCGGAGGTCGC
Organism: Pirellula sp.; assembly: GCA_025459245.1. Classification (GTDB taxonomy): domain Bacteria; phylum Planctomycetota; class Planctomycetia; order Pirellulales; family Pirellulaceae; genus JBKCUI01. The sequence continues at coordinate 4,691 of JALOQZ010000045.1, read as the reverse complement.
TCCACCCGAATTGACACCATCGGAACCAGCTCCGCCCGAATTTACGTCTGCGGGACGGGGTGGACCTGATTGCGAGCCTGCCCCGCCGTCACCTGACATCGTCGCGGGTCGGCCAGGGCCCGAAAAGCCTGAGCCACCGCTCGATTGGGCCCCTCCAGATCCATTAAATCCGTTAGCACCGAACTGTGGAGAGCCGCCGGAAGGAGCACCGAAGCTCGGTCCTTGCATGGCACTCATGGCAGCCACGCCCTTCATGATCGTCCCTTTGAGGTCTCGGATGATATCATCCACATCGGACTGGCTTTCGGCTTCCGCCAGCGTTCCAATGGGAATCGCGGCGACTGCAATTCCTTGGCGGATTTGCTGATTCAATTGTTTTTTATCTTGCTTCGCTAGTTCTTGCGTCAAGCGTGTTAAATCCTTGCCGCTTTCTACCGTGGCTCGATCGATCCAACGTCCATCCACTCGGACCCACATGCTGGTTTGCGGGGGCATCCCAAAGGGCGATATCGTCACTTCTGCTTCAGTGGCCGTTCGCTGCTTCGCTTTGATCGATTTCGTGTAATCGGCAAGCGAAAATTGAAACTCCTCAGAATTAGGAATCTCTTTCATCAATCGTTCGACTTTGGGGGACAAGCTCTCGATGGCGACCTTCATCAAATCGCGAAGCTTGGTGTTTTGGATCGCCGACACATCCCAAGCATCGTTAGGAAGGAGTGTTTCGAGCAAATCAACGACGGGATCATAAAGACCAGAAACGATTTCCAAGGTTTCGTCGTCTAGCTCAAGCTCTTTGCTGGATAAGATCCAATCCTTTTTAGTTCGCAAGGCACCGATCAAACTGGAGCTGGTTTTCCCAATCTCTTTCAAAGTTGCGGGATCGATCAGACCAACCGCGACCTGTTTGAGAGCATCCAAGTCCTTTTGGTATTGAAGCGGTAACGCATCCCAAGCAGCGATGTAGTTCTTGGCTTCATACTCTTGCGTGATGATGTCTAAGAACTGTTGAACAGTGCTTTCCTTTGGGAACTCTACCGGAGTTTCCGACAAATTGAGCGGAGTTGCTAGGAACGCTGGTTTTGCACCCGCACCTGATGCGATTGCCGGTGTCTGCTTGGCCTTCGCAAGCTTGCGAGCTTGCAATCGACTCGCGTCATCAAGCTTGTAAAGAGGAATGACGACTTCAGCCCCATCGCTCTTCTTCAGCTTGAGTTGAATGCCATCCAGTTGGACGAACTCGGCCTCCAAAGTCTTAGATCCCGAGCTATCGGTCCACTTCTCCGCGCCGCAGACAAAGGTCTGGCCCAATGCCCCGATCAAGCAAGCTGCGGCTAATCGTTGAACACTTATTCGCCATTTCATATCGCGGCAACCCAATGTCAGTAAACAAGGAAAAGGAAAATACAGACGCCCATTGTAACGACCGGCGAGAGGTCGGAGAAAAAAATTCGGGACGAACGAGTTTCTCCGATTGCCACCGCTCCTACTAAGAGACTGTCCGGGAAACAACGGAACCCGCGGTTAGCGCCAGAGCGGCTAATGGTTTTCGGATAGGCTCTAAGGGCGGCTGGGCAATCGACGGTTCAGCGTGTAGTAAGCCTCGCGATGGAGGAGGGGATTTCCAGCCGCCGACTGCATTTCGCCGATCCGTAGCTCATGGACATGGCCGATCTGCAGACCGTCTATGTCGAGCTCCACGGTCATGCGGTCGGGCGAAACACGCACGGCTTGGATGGTTGGTTTTGTTCCGTCGACTTCCGGGCTTCCGTATTGTTCTCGATAGATATAGGTGTATGTCTCCATCGTGTAATTCTTCTCGTCGCCGGCTGACGGAACGTTCACCGGTTCCGTAAACTCGAGCTTGAATCCTGTCGGCGTCAACCGCATGGCCTTGATTTCAAACGGAGTTTTGCCCGTCCAGTCGACTCGTTCCAGTGCGAAATCTTTGGGGCCCCGCGAGCCCCATCCGCGGTTGGTACCACCGACAAACACCGCTCCGCTGGGGCCCATTTCGACGCCGACGACACCGGAACCAAAACCCGCCCGAAAGGGGTAACAAGCTCCTTGGTAGAGGCCATCGACCTCCTCCAAGGAGACTCGCATCAAAGTACTGTGCGTTTGATCTCCGACAAATAGCTGGCCTTCAAAGGGACCGAATTTTCCGCGGCTTGTGTCACATACGATGCCACTCGCCGATTGGCCCATTTTGTTATAGGGGAACAAAACGGCTGGCGGAATGAGGTCGGAATGCTTGCTGGCCTCCACCGCAATACGGCTATTATCAAGCGGCTGCACCGGAGCAATTTTCTGCAGCGACGGGGCTTCCTTGATCCATTTGTTTCCTCCCGGATGGCCAACGAATTTGCCTGGGACCAACTGCTTGAGCCCGCAGGTACCGTTCCAAGGTCCTTGGTTATCCGTATAGAACACATCTCCCTTGGCATTGAATCCTACGCCGCCAGGAGAACGCAACCCATAGGTCGTCGGTATTGTCTTGCCGTCTGGCGTCACGCGCATCGCCCATCCTCGAAAGGGAACGTCGCTTCCGAAGGAACCGGTTAAACATAAGGCGACCCACAGATTGCCGTCTCTGTCAAACTTGGAACCGAAGGCGTATTCGTGATAGTCACCGTTGATTTCCCAACCATCCGCGACGATCTCAAAATCGTCGGCAGCCCCGTCCGCATCGCGATCTCTCAGTCGAGTGACATCGCTACGCTGGGTCACATACAGCCAACCCTCTTTTTCCGCTAAACCCAATGGTTCGTGGAGGCCATGAGCGAATCGAACGAATTGGGATGCTTTTACCTCCGGTGCGAGCGGATCGCTGATCATCCACACCTCGCCGCGTCGCGTGGCAACCGCGAGCTTCCCATTGCTCATCCAGTGGATGGCGCCGATCTCTAGTACTTCTCCTGGCGGAGTTTCAAAGGTCGTAATCTTGTAGTACGACTCCTCGCGGATCGTCCCTGGTTCCTGTGCACTCGCAATTGGAATTGAGACGAGCCCGACGCTCATCAATAAACCAAAGGCCAGTCCGCAATTCATTCTTAATAAACGCATATTTCTCAAGCAACAATTCTGGTTCATCTTTTGCACTCTTCATCTCTCTCAAGCTTTGATCTCAATGCCGTTACCACTCGATCGTTTGTGTGATCACTGTTTTCTGGTTTGGAGAAATCTCTCCTCGCCATTGGGCGCGGCCGTCGATCAAAACCTTGCGCAGCTTGATCCCATCCACTCGAATGGAAACCCGACCGTCAAGCAAGTAACTGCCGTCCGATTGCTCTTGGATCTCTCCTGTTGCAAGTCGGTAGATGACTTTTTTGTTCCCGAGCTTTTGGGTATCGGGTGTCACCAAGGTTATTTGCCGTTGAAATAGCTTCTTCCCTTGAATCGTCTCTCGTTCGCCGCCGGCTGGTTGGGGGATCAAGAAGTCACTTACCTCGCAGTCTTGAATGCGATACTCGAAGGTTGGTTGTCCCGCTTCATTCAATCGGTAGCCACCGAATCGATATCCCCTTTGACGACTGGTTCCCGTAGGCCATTGCGAGTCGATGGCGTCGAGCAATGCAATCGGTGAGGTCGATTCGATATTGGCAGGAGAATCGCCGAGAGGTCCTTGATTCCCAGGCCCTCTGCCAACCCAATGTTTGCTCGCGTCGATGAATTCGTTCTTCCAGATCAATCGCAAAGCCATTTCATTGGCATCCCACGCAACATTGATTTGTTCTGGATAGCCGACCGCGATCCCACGTGGCGTAAGCCCTTCGATAAAGTTTCGATACAGAATGGGGCGGTCTATCGGCTTCAAGACAATCGATTCCCCATCCAAGCCGAGTGGGCTTTTTGCTTGAGCACCCTCAGAGAGATAGACCCAAAGTGCATCGATTTGTTTGTTGGCATCCCCATGGTACACGCTGGTGACTGCGGATTTCCCGTCGGGGAAACTTAGGGGCATACGAGTTCCTGGGCGATATCGGGTCGGGTCGAGCATATACCGATGAAACCAGTCCTCACGAAGACGACCGGGCATTCGCAACAAATCCATGGCTTGAATACCTGGCGTTGATTTGCCACCGAACACATGGCACTTGATGCACGCCAATCCCTCGCTACCGACCAGCTTTCGACCCGCCGACGATTGTTCTTGCCCTTCGGCACTATCGCGAGCCGGGAACGACTTTCTTTCGGCCGCGTGGGCGGTCTCTGGTCGCAGATCCTGCTTCACAAACGAGGCAGTCAGCGATTCCGAGGTCGCTCCTCCGAAACCCGGCATCCGCGTCAGCATATAGGGACGATCCTTTGCACCGTTCCTTCAGTTTGTCGCCGACGTCATTGATCATGGGCGGAACGCGTCCTTCATTCCCCATCTCTTGGGTTGTGGTGAGGAAAAGACGATCTCGGGCGACTTCCGGACCACCGATCTCGCCCCGTTGATGACAGGCGTAACAATTGGAGGCTACCAATTGGTGGTGCAGCTGATTGTTTTGTTCGCCCGGTTCACGCAAGCTGTCAATAGCGCGTTGCAGAGCGCGCCGTTGGTCGCGTGTCAGATAATACTGAGGTAAACCGGCAGGAACACTTGCGCTCAAACAACCTTGATCGCCATTCAATTGCTCAATTGCTTTCGCTTGAATGCGGATGGATTCGACAGGCTGCTCTTCCATCGCATGGCAATTCACGCAGCC
>JALOQZ010000316.1 GCA_025459245.1 Pirellula sp. | reverse complement strand
CCATAAAAGAGACAGGTGCCACCCAAGATCTGGACATCGTAGTGACGCATGTTCATCGAGCGTCGACCGGCCTCGCGAACCAAAGAATACGTTTCAGGTAGCAGGTCCTCCAGTGGCTCACCGCTTTTGGCGCGATAGATGAGCGACAAGGCTTCTTTTCGGATCTGGCTGTCGCTCAGTTCTCTTCGCTGGGATTCCCACGAGTTGACCAATCGAACTTGCCCAAGCCATTGATTGACTTTGAATTGAGCAACACCTGGCAGCTTCCAACCTGCCGACACATGCGGTTTGTATGGAAGGTGCAACTTTTTGTCTGCACCACTCTCGGAACTCGGCTTTCGAGGAGGGGAACCCTCTTTTTTGCGAGCCCCATCGGCAGCAGAGGACGGAAGAAATGCAGGAGTCGGGGCACTGGGAGGTGACGAGGAGAGCGGTTCCACCAGGCCGTCTCCGGATTGCTGCTCGGTTGCTTTTAGATTTGTTGGAATGCTGCTACTCATAGAAGGTGGAGTTCGGACGCTAGAGGGAATGATGCGATTTCATCCTAAGATGCTGCGCGGTCTCGAAAAGGGGTGAGTTGTTCGATTTCAGCGCTCGGACGGGGCCGCCGCAAGATCTCCAGCCCGACATTCTACCGCTTCCAACGCACCGAATCCCCCTGGAAGCCCCCTTTCCGACCATGAAATTCCCACGCATCTTGCCTGTTTGGAGGTATGGGAGGAATAGGGGGAGTTTGCGTGATGTAGCATTTTTGCCTCAGCTTCTGAGGATTCCGGCCGATCTGATTATTCGAACAATACGCAAGGCTCTGCTTAGCGAGAAGGAACAAATGAAAATCAATCGTAAGACCCTATCTTTGATCATTGCCTCTCTATGCGGAACGAGTGCGTCTGCGTATGCCGTAGGCCAAGAAATCCCGCAAACCATTCCCACTGCTAGCAGCGGTCGCATTGCAGACAACTCTGCATCGGGCGATGGAACAATCTCCAGCGATCCACGAATGGGCAGCATTCGTTCGATGGAGCCAGGTGTACCATTCTCGCCCGCAGCCGCGCAGCCTGTAGCGTTCCACCAACCTGAGTTCCATGTGCCCGGAACACTCGCTTCTCACCAAGCGGCCAGCAGCTCGAGCAGCTGTGAATCGATCTCTAGCTGCAGCGACTTTGGCACAAGCTGGGTCGAAACCGAGGCACTTCTTTGGTGGGGTAAAGGGTTCACCAACACCCCCCAAATCATGGCGGGAAATACGGCCGGTGGTTTGCCAGTGAACGTTCTTAGCGGCGGGGAAGATAACCCGGTCGGCAACGAGATGTTCGTGGGAATGCGAGCGACTGTTGGAAAATGGCTCGATTGCGACAAAAACTATGGCCTTCAAGGCCGAGTGTACGGGCTGTTCGGAGGCGAGTCGACTCGTACTTTTGGTAACGACGGCCGATCGAACGGCGTCGCTTACTTTGATGTTTCTCAAGGCCCCTCGTTCTATCTCGTGAACCTCGACGCATCACCCAACGGTGCGAATACCGGGACGATCACGGAGACATCCGATATCAACTTCATCGGCGCTGATGCGTCCTTGAGGACGTTGATGATCGGTGACTCCTCGCATCGAGTTGACTTACTAACCGGTTACACGTTCATGCGGCTCGACAGCGGCTACACGCTGGAGACCTCCGTCACTGATGGCATCACCAACCCCATCCAAAACGGGACTGTGATTGTCACTCGTGACAATTTTGGAACCAAGAATACGTTTCACGGTGGTCACATAGGATTCAACAGCGATCTCACATCCGGACGCTTCACTTTGAGTCTCCTAGGCAAAGTAGCCTTGGGGAACATGGAGCAGCGGACGCAAACCACCGGCTTCTATAGCGAAACGGCGCCTAATTCGGCACCTGTCACCGAGAATCGTGGACTCTTCGCACAACCTCAAAACAGCATCACGACCAGTCGAGATCGGTTTACCTTCCTCCCCGAGGCAGGTGCGAAACTCAAATATCGATTGGGACGTGGGCAACTCGGAGTCGGCTACTCGTTGCTCGTGATGCCGAACGTCGCACTTGCTGCGGACCAGATCGACACGTCCATTGATTTCGCGAACATCAACGGCAACATGAGTCGGCCGTTGCCACAGTTCCGAACGGACACTTACTTCCTGCATGGATTGGACCTGGGCTATACATTCCAGTTCTAGTCTTCCAGCACGCCGCTTGAGAGAGGCCCGAAAGGGCCTTTCGGCCATTTTCGATCACGTACTCAAAACTTGGTATACAAATGGTTCCAACGCTTCTCCACCAAATTGGACAGTGGCTCGATCGATTTTCGGATGCGTTAACAAACTGGGAATCGAAATTGCTGGATGTTGAGAAGGCTTATCTCCGGTCCGATCTCGATGCCATTGCAGCTCACTGCACCGAAGGGGAGGCGATTCATCGCGAGATCGATGATTGCAAACGGGAGCGCCAAGAATTACTCGATAGCGCTGCTGCGATGGGCTTGAACGCGCGCAACTTGAAGGATCTAGCTTTGCTGATGGATACCCAGTGGCCAGCCCTCTGGACCCACCGCATCACCCAACTCGAGCTACAACTCAATCGAATTCAACGGTTGACCATGTCGCTCTGGATGAGCGCTTACCAGAGCAAGTCACTGGTCTCGGAAATGCTATTGGTACTCGCGACAGGCCGGGCCCAAAACGCTACCTACGCTCCGGGAGAGTCCCGCAGTATGGAAGGCGGATTCTTGATGAACGAAGCTGCCTAGCCGAACCAGGATCGATTTTCTATGAGTCTTTTCAGCGCGATCCAGGGTTCCGCCAACGCTCTCCGAGTCAATCAACTCGGATTGCAGGTCGTCGGCAACAACATTGCTAACGTCAACACACCTGGATATGTGCGACAAGATCTCGTAGTCGCGCCAGCCCTCGGCTATCGAGCCGGTGACTTGATCATCGGCCAAGGTGTCCAAGCGGTCGCGGTTGAACAAAAGCTCGACAACTTTGTGCTCGAACGTCTGCGGCAAACACAAAGTCAGCTGAGCTACCAAGAAGTTCTCGAGTCGGCAAATGGTGAATTGGAGTCGTTCCTGAATGAGTTAACGGGCAACGATATTTCAAGTCGCATGAGCAACTTGTCTGCCGCTTTTCAAGAGGTCGCGAATCAGCCCGGGAGTGAGTCGATTAGAGCACTAGCCATCCAACGCGGACAAGAGTTGGCTTCTCAACTCCGATCCGTCTCCGATAGCGTGACCAAATCTTCGCTTCGAAATCGCGATGAAGTCGGGCAAGCGGTCCAGCAAATTAATCGTCTTGTCGATTCCATTGCCAAACTCAATCTTCGAATCGTCGAGATGGAAGGTGGCTCATTGTCCGATGCAGTCGGTCTTCGGGATGAGCGGCTAAAAGCATTGGACGAACTATCGACTTACGTTGACATCACCACTCAAGAACAGCCGAACGGATCGGTGACCGTTTTCGTTGGTGGCGATTACCTTGTCACCGACGCGATCCCACGCAGAGTGAAAGCGGACTTGGTCGACGATGGCGAGTTCTCCAATCTAGAACTTCGATTCGAGGATACGGATGCGAGAGTCAATGTATCAGGAGGAAAAATAAGGGGCCTGTACGAGGCCGCTCAAATGGCAACGAGCAGCGGATTCCTTGGTAAACTCGATTCACTGACTCGCGATATCATCCATGTTGTCAACAGGATCCACTCGCAGGGGCAAGGGTCATTGGGGTTCCGCAGCCTTTCCAGCGAGAACATCGTCAACCGAACCGATGTACCACTGGAAGTCTCGAATCCGGAATTCAATCTTGATAACGGTTCGTTCACCATCACGTTGACAGACGGACGCACCAATAGCTCGACTACCTATGAAATCCCTGTTCGTCAACAAGGACTCACGAGCGATACTACCCCCGAACAACTCGCGGCCGCCATCGATTCCATCGTTGGCCTATCGGCCTCCGTTACCAACAATGGTCGATTTGAGATCCGCTCCGAGTCGGAAGCGCTCTCGTTCAGCTTTTCCAACGACACGAGCGGCGTTCTCGCATCTCTCGGTTTGAACACGTTCTTCACGGGAGATACCGCGAGCACGATCCAAGTTCGTTCCGAGATCGTCCGAGATCCAACCAAGCTGGCCATCAGCACCGATGGCGTTGGGAATGGTGCGGGGAATGCGATTCGACTTGCTGAGGCATTCAACAATCCCTCTTCGCTACTCGGAGGAAGAAGCCTTAACGGAATCTACGATTCAATCATTTCGGAAACGACCCGCGAGATCAATACACAAAAGGGAATTGCAGACGGTCTTCGAAACTTCCAGCAAACCCTCGAATCAAAACACTTGGGTATCTCCGGGGTGAATCTCGATGAGGAAGCGGTCAAGATGATGCTCTTCCAAAGAGCATTTCAGGCTCAATCGCGACTTGTCTCGGTCGCATCTGAGCTACTCGAAACTCTTGTAAACATTGTCTAAACCATGCTTAGCTCCTTTTATCCTGTCGTAGCTGGTCGAACGAGCGATGCGTCCAATCGCTACCGATCTCTGTATCAGGTCCAGATGGGGAAAATGGGACTCCAGGATTTGGAGTCGCAGCTGAGCAGCGGGATGCGATACACGCTGCCAAGCCAAGACCCTACCTCGGCGCTTCGGGTCATCAGTTTGCAACGGGAGCTCGAGTTTCGCGATCAAACGATCAAGAATCT
>JALOQZ010000315.1 GCA_025459245.1 Pirellula sp. | reverse complement strand
ATCGCTTCCAATCAACCGATTCTAATGTCGAGATTGGTCGAGGATAGCAGGGGATAGCAACTTCGAGATTCCTTGCCAAGTTCGATCGATGGCTCCTCGGTGTTCCGCCGCTGCCCGCTGCGCGCTTGCTCCAAGCTTGGTTCGGTGATCGCGATCACTAATCATCTGCTCGATAAAGTGCGTCAAATTGTCTGGAGTTTGGAGCTGAACACAGGCGCCGTCCTTGAGCAAGAGATCGACGACATCTGAAAAGTTTTTGGTGTTGGGGCCGAAGCAAGTCGCTACACCGAAGGCGCAGGGTTCGATCATATTCTGCCCCCCCCGATCGCCGAAGCTACCGCCAACAAAAGCGACGTCCGCCAATCCCCACCACCATCGCAATTCGCCGACGCTGTCACCTAAGAAGATGCGCCATGAGGGGTGTGGCTTTGTGGATTGGCATTCCGATCGGCGGGCCCAAGGGTGCTTGGTGGCCTCCACTTTCTGAGCGACTTCTTCAAATCGTTCAGGATGACGCGGCACCAAAACAAGCTTTAGCTGGGGAAAGCGGGGGGCAAGGTGTTGAAAAACGTTGAGTACGATTTCCTCCTCAGGATCTTGCGTGCTACCCGCTACCCAGACAAAGGAATTCGATCCTTCGCAGGCCGCGTCGGGGGAAATCGCTTCCGCGGCATCGAGGGAAAGGAGTTGCCGCCGCTCGAGGACCTCAGAGGCCGAGCGATTCGGCTCCGCTCCGTCGAACTTCAGATTTCCCGTAACTTCAAGCGCAGTATCCAGGACCCCGAGCTGGTGAAATCGATCCGCGTATTCCTCGGTTTGAGCCCCCACCCAGCTGAGCGATGTGAACATCGGCCGAACCAATCGTGAGATTCGGCGATAACCTTGAAAACTGTTCGCGCTAAGCCGACCATTCACAACCGCGATGGGGCAATTCTCATTTTGGGCATGACGAAGCCAATTTGGCCACAATTCCAACTCCATGAGTACAAGCAGGCTGGGTTGGATCCTCTTCCAAGCGTTGGCGATGGCCCAGGTAAAATCGAAAGGGGCGAAAACGACTTGGTCGTTCGGAAACAGCTGTCGAGCTAGCTCGTACCCGCTGTCGGTGGAGGCGGAGAGGACCAACTGCCAATCCGGCCGCTCCTTCTTGATCCGAACTACCAAAGTCCGCATCAATTGGACTTCCCCAACGCTGACGGCATGGAGCCAGATTCGTGTGGGGGGATTGAAATCGGTCGCGGACGAGCGGGGCTGCAGCGGTAAAAGCCCAAAGAGCTTCTCCATCCACCCCCGACGATACCGACCGTAACGGATAGCGCGATAAAGAATCCATGGGCTGACGAAAAAGAGAAACAACAGATAAAATAGGTTGATAGCGAGGTGCATGAGCGATTACCGTGCTGATTGCTTTCTGTGCTGCTGCGACCGAATAGATGCCCTAACCGGAACCGTTCCGAGAGCGGCACGTGTGCCCATGCTCGATTGGAGAGTGGATTTTTCGATGACTTCTGACCTACACGCCACGGGGCCAAGACGTCCAGACGAGCCCGATCGCTCGATGGCAGATTCCTTGGGGAACGCCGCCATGGCGTCCTCAGCAAGCACTGTGGCTAGCGGAGCTTTGCCAATGTCCGCCTCCGAGATTCCCGCGATGGGTTCGCCGTCGTCCGCCCGAGCGGGGGTGCCGAACATGATCGCACACGTGGTGACATTCACGTTGATGTTCCTCTCGTTCGTGATTGGGCTGGGGTTCTGGAGGGATTGGTTTTCGTCCGTCGACAGGTTGGTTTGCACTGTATTCGTTTTTCTAGGGCTTGCGATCGCTCTCTACCGATGTTTCTGGGGTTCGGATCAGCCTGCTCGGCGTGTTGGCCCGATTGCGTTTTGGTCTTTTGCTGCCGTTATTCTTGTTTTCTCCACGGTATCCGGCAGGCCGAAGCTGGCTGGGATTGCGATGGGTATGGCGGCTATCGGATGGTTCTGTCACCAAATCCGAGGCGAAAGCCACTCCAACGCGATTGCTTTGGGGCTGGCTTTTATGATCCCTTCCCTCGTGGACGCTTGTAAGGATCGCGGGGCATTCGATGCAACCGAATCCGTTGCAGTCGATGTTACATCCGGGTTGGCCGACGCATTGTTGCAAAGTCATCTAAGAGTGGGCAACACCATTCAATTTGGTCATGGCGTGGCCGACAAGTTTTCTTGCGAAGGAAATTGGGACAGCATCGTTACCTTTATGGGTATCAGCATGTTCTGCATCTACGCATATCGCAGGAATTTGATCAATGGTCTGATCACCTTTTCGCTTTCGTTTATCGTTTGGATGGGGTTGCGAGGTGCTGCCTGGGTCACCCTTTCCACCATGGCGACCTTCCAGGAGGAATGGGTCGCCTGGACCGTGGGATTGGAGATATTTTTGTTCATCATCGGTGCGATCTTCATTGTCAGCCTGGACCAATTCTTCGCCATGTTGCTTCAGCCGATACCTGCGGAGTTCATCAATCCTGACTTCCCCCTAGTTGCTACTTGCTGGAACTGGATCGTGGGATTGCCCAAACTGACCACTGCCGTTCCCGTTCGCGACTTCCAAGCGGATGAAATCGAGGAGGACTACTAATGGGCAGCCGCATTCGTCAAATCGTTGAAAATACTCGATGGCTCGGGAATGAGTTTCTGAAGATTTTCACCTCGCCCGTCGGTATGGCGGGCAGCTTCCTCGACGCTGCTCGAGGGTGGAAGTATTCGCGAAATTGGCTCCGATTCTGGTTCCATCTCCCTGCGTTCTTGATCGTCCTGATCGTCTATCTCACCTTCGGCTTCTCGCTCTTCGAGCGCGTCGATGCAAAGGTCCAACGATACGGCGTTGAAGGAGAAAAGACTCTCCCTACGCGGATGATCGAACGGTCCGCATACAACCAGTTCCGCTTCATGAATCCCAAAGATCCGAAGCAGTCTGCCCCGCTCAACGACCCGAATGCGATACCCGACTTTGCAAAAAACTATAGCCGGCTCTTGGCGAATCGCATTTTGACTTTTCAGCCCAACAACGCTCAAGCCCGCTATCGACTGGCTCTGCTGCAGAGCATCGACGGGGATATGGAGGGGGCCAAGGTAGTGATCGAGGATTTGGCCTCCGGAAAGTATGGCCCGTTTCGACAAGCAAACGCATGGATGGCTTGCTGGATCATCCAAGCCAAAGAAGATCAACAAGAAATCGATACGAAGGAACTGGGCAGGAATCTCCAGATGGCTTGTGACTGGGTGGACGTACCCGTGCAGCTCATCGCTATTTACTCCCAGATCCTAGAACAAAATGGCTACACCCCGAGCGCTATTGCTATGGCTAAAGAAGCAGCAAAGCGATTGCCCGAAATGAATCTTGAACTGGCTAGACTCTATGGTCGAATCAAAAACGAAGAAGGCTTGCGAGAATCCAGCTACGAAGTCGAAGAGGTATTCGGTGCTCGGCTGAACACGAGCAACGAACGAGATATCGATCGACTGGCGATTGCAGAAGTTCGATTCCTAACTGGAAAGTACCAACAGGCGGTCGCGATCCTTCAGGAGGGTTTGGCCGGTAACGACGTTCGGCCTCAATTGGCCAGAGCTTTGTCGTCGATCAAGATTTCGATCTTTGAAAAGTCGATCGTAGAGAATCCCGATGGCACCTTCACCGCAGACCTGTCGCTGCTTGAGTCCGCTGCGGATGCCGATCCAAACGACCCGAAAATCTCTGAGCAGATTGCGAAATTGCTTCGTCGTAATATCAAACCGACCAAGCGAATCGTCGACATCCTCCGGAAGCAAATCGACGATGGGATCACCACCGCCGAAGCGCATAGCATGCTGGCTGATGGCTATTACATGTTGGGCAACGAAAAGGAAGCGATCAAAAACTGGGAGCTTGCTCTTTCGAAGAATCCCAAGGACGCGTCGGCTTGCAACAACCTAGCGCTCTGCCTAGCCAAGAGCAGTACCGACAACCTCCCTCAATCGCTTGAACTGGTCGCTAGGGCGCAGAGCATCGCTCCAAACAACGCGGAGATCCTCGATACGTTCGGAGAAATCTTGATGATGGCTGGCCGGGCGAAAGAAGCGATCAACAAGTTTGAACAGTCGATCAAGCTGGAGAGCGGTCGCATCGGAACTCGAAAAAAGCTTGTTGCTGCCTATGAGGCGGCCGGATTGCCCGAGTTGGCAAAAGCCCAATCGGAAATCGTTCAGTCGATGGAAAGCGAGTCCAAGTAGGAGCGCTCGAGTAGGATCGCTATCGCTATCTCTATCGCGATCACTCGCCCTCTCGAGCGAAATTGGATGCTCGTGGGGAAGCTCCTAGCAAAGCGGACTGACGGCACAGGCAATCTATTGAACGTTGGCAAAGAGCGAGTCCAAGTCGTCATTGGTAACGTCGCTGTGCAAGTTGTTGAGGAGTTCATTCAACTTGCTATCCGACTTCGCTTTGCTATCCGACTTCGCTGCTGGCTTGGGCGATTCGGCTGACGCCGCTTTAAGTTCTGGTTTCTTGGCTGGTGCGTTGGCTGCGAACAGGGCTGCGATATCATCCGCTCCGACGACATCATCGTCGCCGATGGGAGCTGCTGGCTTGGGGGCTGCGGGTGGCGGCGCTTGGGGCTCTGGTTTCTTGGCTGGTGCGTTGGCTGCGAACAGGGCCGCGATATCATCCGCTCCGACGACATCATCATCGCCGGTGGGAGCTGCTGGCTTGGG
>JALOQZ010000314.1 GCA_025459245.1 Pirellula sp. | reverse complement strand
CCATGGCGCATTGATTGGGTTTTGCCGAGGGGACGTCGTTCACAGAAAGATCGTCTGCGGAGCGACCGTCCGGCAAACTTCCCCCTACCATCACCCACAAGATATTCTGGTAGACGAGAGGTGACGCTCCTACCCCAAAGAAGTTCGGTACGACCCAGTACGATTCGTTTACATTCTTTTCCCATAACAATTTTCCATCCGAAACGGAAAGGCAGGCTAGCTTGCCAGCCACTCCATAAACGAAGACCTTATCCTCATCAACAACAGGACTGCAGCGCGGTCCGTTGTTGTAGCCATACGCGTCCCGGTAGAAGACCGGAGACTCCCAAGTCCACAAGACGTTTCCTGTTTCCGCATGGTGGCAGGTCAATCTTTCTGAATTCCCAAAGCGATCGAATTGAAACCAACGTCCCTGGCTCGCTACACCGTTCCCGTAACCTTCACCTGTTTTGGCTGACCAGACGAGGCGCAGCCCCTGCGTCCCCCAGTTCGTTGCGATTCCCGTCTCGTTGCTTGTGGAATCGTAACGAGGCCCCAGCATCCGAGGCCAGTCTTCCCCCTTGTCGCGTGTCCAAAGGGAGGCTTGTTTCGCCGAACCTGGTTGGGCGATTGCCTCTCTCCTGGTGCAGGCTGTTGTGATGAAGCAGAGAATGGCGACAATAAGAAAACGAATCAGACGTTGATGGCGGTAAAGCATGTTGGAATCGATCAGTGGCATCGAGAAAGGTTGGGGGCGGGGATGGAAGACTTAGTCATCAATGAGCATGTCATCATCCCGGCAAGCGAATTGGAGTTTACCTTTTCGCGGAGCGGAGGCCCGGGGGGGCAAAATGTCAACAAAGTGAACTCCAAGGCAACAATGACTTGGAACCTGGAGACCACGCACGCATTGTACCCAGCGACTTTGCAACGTTTAAAGGCGATCGCGGGCTCTCGATTGACCGAGGCTGGGGTGCTGCAAATCACCAGTCAGGTTCATCGGGATCAGCTTAGCAACATCCAGGCTTGCCGCGAAAGACTTCGAATGATGATCTTGGACGCGATGACTCCCCCTACGATTCGCAAGCCGACCCGCCCGACACGCGGTTCGGAGCGACGCCGAATGGAGGGAAAGCGAATTCAAAGCCAGAAAAAGCAAGGTCGCTCGGGAGCTTGGGAGTAACGTTAGAATCGAGGACTAGCCGCGCGCCGGAAGGGTGAAATTTCTCCTGAGATGGTGTACTATAGCGTCTTTGCACCCCTACAGTCCCTTCCCGAGGTTTTCGATCATGAGCGTGTTTCGTACCCGACCCAATTCTCGCCGCGAGTTTCTCGAACGATCGATGTTGACCACGGCAGCGATTCTCGCTGCGCAATCCCGTTTCGGCTCCCAAGCTCTCGCGCAGGACAATCAATCTCCGTCGGTGAGTCCTAACGAGCAGATCCATGTAGCGGTCATCGGTGGAGGGGGCCGAGGCCAATCGCATATCGGAGGTTTCGCAGGGAAAAAGGGAACCATCGTGACCCACATCTGCGACTGCGATGAAAAGGCAGGCCAGCGCTCTTGCGACTCTGCGGCGGAGAAACAAGGAGGTATGCGTCCTACTTGGGTCAAGGATGTGCGAAAGCTCTTGGATGACAAATCGATTCATGCGGTAAGCATCGCGACTCCAAATCATTGGCACTCGCTAGGAGCGATTTGGGCCGTCCAGGCTGGAAAAGATGTTTACGTTGAAAAACCTGTTTCGCACAACGTTCTCGAGGGGAGGAGGCTTGTTCAGGCCGCTCGAAAGCACAATCGCATCGTGCAAACAGGTACTCAAAGCCGCTCCAACCCCGGGATGCGTGCCGCGATGGAATTCATCCACTCCGGAGGCATCGGAGAGGTCTCCGTGGCCCGCGGACTTTGCTACAAAAGACGAAACTCCATCGGGCCAAAAGGTGTCTACGAAGTTCCCAAGGAAGTGGATTACGATCTTTGGTCTGGGCCTGCACCGATCTTGCCCGTGACTCGCAAACAGTTTCACTATGATTGGCACTGGCAATGGGCCTATGGAAACGGAGACCTTGGCAATCAGGGAATCCACCAAATGGACTTGTGCCGCTGGGCTTTGAATGTCGACAAACTTTGCGACAAGACCTTCTCTATCGGCGGACGCTTCGGATACGAAGACGCGGGTGAAACTGCCAATACGCAGCTAGTCATCCATGATTATGGAAACAAGCAACTGGCATTTGAGGTGCGGGGCTTGAAGACTAACGACTACAAGGGAGCGAACGTCGGCATTATTGTTGAAGGTTCGAAAGGCTACTTGGTCATGACCAGCTACCAATCGGGTACGGCATTCGATCTCGACGGCAAGCCGATCAAGACATTCGAGGGTGGAAACGATTCGTATCACTACAAGAATTTCGAAGATGCCGTTCGCAAACGGGATCACAAGATTCTGAACGCTGACGTAGAAGAGGGGCATCTTTCAAGCGCCCTTTGTCATCTCGGCAACATCTCATTGCGTTTAGGCGACAAGCTCGACAGCAAAGATGCGGCAGCGCGGGTTAACAAGGTAGCTGGCCCGTCGAAAGTTGCGGAAGCTTGGAATCGCACCGTCGAACATCTCAAGGAGAACTCGGTCGAGACATTCCAGGTCCAAGTTGGTCCTGAACTGAAATTCGATCCTATCTCCGAAACATTCGTCGGGAACGAAAAAGCAAATACGATGCTCAGTCGCGAATATCGAAAGGGCTACGAGCTTCCTTCGGAGCAATCCGTTTAACTCCGTCGATCGTTAGACCGAAAATTCGCAAGGCCGGTGCACCCGATCTGGGGCATCGGCCTTGTTCATTTTACCTTTTTGGTGTGGTATCTCTGGAGAATAGACAACGTTATGATGTTCGCTGGAGGCTAAGGCCGAGCGAGTCGCAGCCTACTTCCCATCGGTTTTTTGGATGGAAGGCGCCAGCGACGCGGGAAGACTAGTTCAAACGTGTGAGGTAACCAACAACTTGGTATGTCGTCATTGAGGATTCGAATTCAAAAAAACGCGCCTAGCGGTACGATCGTTCTAGACAACGCCGCTACGAGAAATGCGTTATCTCGAGAAACCGTTGAAGATCTTTTGGAAGCATTCGGCGATTTTCATAGAGAAAAGAATGTACGCGCCGTTGTTTTGACTGCCACCGGTTCAACTTTTTGTTCCGGAGTTGACCTTAAGCAATGGAATGAAATACCCGCCGGCGAAGAACCGCTTGCAACGTGGCAGGATGTCACGACGGAGCTTCAGGAATTGTTCGAAACCATGCTCCGTTTCCCCAAGCCCATTATTGTCGCTTTGGACGGGCCCGTTTTGGGGGCTGGGTTGGGATTGGTGATGGCTTCCGACTTGGTGGTTGCTTCTCCGCGTGCCAGTTTTGCTTCGCTTGCTTCGAAGGTGGGGCTTGTCTCTGGCTTGGTCGCCCCCCTCCTCGCTTTTCGTATGGGGGCCTCCATCGCATCCCGAATCTTGCTACATCAGCACCCCGTGAGTGCAGAGCAAGCGTACCAATGGGGGCTTGTGCATTACTTAGTCGATTCCGAACAAATTTGGGCAAAGGGAAATCAAATCGCGATGGATATTGCTCAAACATCGGTCGAGTCGATACAGATGACAAAGCGATTGCTTAATGAGATGATCGGCGAGTCCACTTGGTCGCACCTCGTCAGCGGAGCTGCCGTCATGGCAACGGTCTGTAGTACCGAGTCTGCTTCCGAAGGTCTCAAGGCATTTGTTGAGAAGCGTCCGACCAAGTTTCCTTAGCCAATTTCGCTCGTTCCGATCTCCTCCGGGACAATTCAATCCGGTAAACACAAACGCCCAATCAGTGTGACATGACCCAGCCGAGCAACGAAGTCAAATACTTGCTTTTCGATGTCGAGAGCGTGGCAGATGGAGCCTTGATCGCATCGACTCGCTATCCCGGTTTAGAACTCTCCCCTGAAGAAGCGAGCGAGAGATTTCGATTCGAGTTGCTCAAAGAATCGGGCAAGGATTTTATTCCCTACACCTATCACTTTCCGGTTGCTGTCGTTATCGCGAAGATTCGGGAAGACTACAGTCTCATTGAGATTGTCTCGCTCGATGAACCACAACACCGCCCCCAGGTCATCACCAAGTATTTCTGGGTTGGCTGGGAACGGTATGCGCGACCGACGTTGATCACCTTCAACGGCCGGTCCTTCGATCTTCCTTTGATGGAACTCTCTGCCTATCGGTATGGTGTCAGCATCCCCGCTTGGTTCAATATCTACGACAAGGCGTTCGAGCAGTATCGCAATCGCTACAACGTCAGCTCCCATTTAGATCTGCACGAAATATTGACCAACTTCGGAAGCAGTTGGTTTCGCGGAGGACTCAATCTGGCTGCTCAATTGGTCAAGAAGCCGGGAAAGATAGACGTGCAAGGCAACATGGTGCACGAGCTCTACAAAGCCGGCAAGCTATCTGAAATCAGCGAATACTGCCGTTGCGATGTTCTGGATACCTATTTCGTCTTCTTGCGATCATTGCTGGTGATGGGGCGAATCACTGCAGAACGCGAGACGCAATTGATCGAACAAGTCCGCACTATGCTCGTCGAACAGTCGGACGCCCATCCAGCGTACAAACTCTACCTAAGTCACTGGGGCAGGCTCTAAATCTTTAGAATCAGTACAGGGCATTTCGCTAAGCGTACAATTCGTTCGGCAACACTACCGAGCAGCAGTCGAGTCAATCCGCTCCGTCCGTGCGAAGGAACGATGATCA
>JALOQZ010000313.1 GCA_025459245.1 Pirellula sp. | reverse complement strand
CTGGCCGAATCTCTATTTGGTGTCGCAATACCGTCGTCGCGCTTGGGATGGCAAGCTCAGAAAGTATCTGCACGATTGGAAACTCGAGCAACTGTCCATCCCGTTTCATGCCGTAACGGTTGACTTGGTCCAAGCCCGCACGGTGGTGCGCCGTGAAGGAGATGCCGTACACGCTATCCTCGAAAGTATCAATCTGCCTATCGTCTCTCGCCCTATTCTGCGTGACGGAATGGCGCTCGTGGACGGCGGAGTCTTGAACAACCTCCCCGCCGATGTCCTCGCCGAAAGCGGCGTTGATTTCGTCGTTGGAGTCGACGTTTCTAGCCATGTGCGGAACGAGTTTGCTGGCAACCGCCCAGACATGCCAACCACCAAAATGCGAAACGCGGGATCGATCGATACCTTATTCAGGATATTTGAATCTCAAGCGCACAACATCGGCAAACTGCGCAACCGTGCGGTCGATTTCTGGATCAAACCGGACACTTCAGGATTTGGCTTGGCGGAATTTCATCGAACCCAGGTCATCGCGGAGGCCGGATTGGTCGCAGCTCAAAATGCGATTCCAGAACTGATCAAGCGTCTGACAGAGCTTGAGAATAAACTAATCCAACTGGGTCATCATCAGAACTAGTCCCTAACGCCACCGAAGTGTTCCAATGCCAAGCCGTTGAATGATCAGTCGCGGTCCTGCTAGCTCTCGGTTAAAAACGGAGAACCGGACGCTAGGGCTTTCCGGCTGATTGATTCGATAGGCTGATTGGTTCAAACCAAGTGATCGCATTCAAATCCCTTCTTAGGCTCCCTTCCAGTAATGCATTTTCTTATTTGGCTGTTCGTCTCCTTTGTGATGCTTCCGACGACTCTGTGGTTTGCCTTAGCGATTCATTACCATTTTCGCCGCCCCTGGCTTCGCGTTCTTGCATCGCTTGCTCCGCTCACCGCGATGAGCGTTAGCCTGGTCTACCTGCCGATTCTCCCATGGGTTTTGGCTGTCTGGCTGAGCCTGATGGTGATTGCGATTGTTTGGTGGTCTTCCCTTCGCCCGAAGTCGGAAGGTGATTGGCTCGAAGGAATGAAGATACTTCCACGGGCGGAAGTCCAAGGCGAGATGCTGCGAATACATAATTTCCGCCACTTCACCTATTCCAAAGATGGCCAAGCGATCCCGAATTATGAGGAACGAAGTTTCGACTTAACGCGTCTTACCTCGATCGACTACTTTTTGGCCCATTGGTCTGGCCCTATCATCGCACATACCTTGGTAAGCTTTGGTTTTGACGATGGAGAATTCCTCTGCGTATCGGTCGAGGCACGTCGAGAACGATGGCAGAACTATTCCCCGCTGTGGGGGCTGTTTCGTGCTTATCAACTGATCTTCGTCGTTGGTGATGAACGCGATATCATCCGCTTGCGAACCAACGTTTGGCGAGAACAAGTCTATATGTATAGACTCCAACTGACCCAAGAGCATTTGCGACGACTCCTTTCAGACTACGTCGAACGCTTGAACAAACTTAACACGCGCCCCGAATGGTATAACTCCGTTGCAAGCAACTGTACGACAAATTTGTTCTATCAAGGACGTGCAAAGGTCCCCTGGTGGGTGCTTCCTCGAATATTCTTAAATGGACTTTCGGCTCGTGCGATGTATCAACTTGGATTCCTCGATAAGCAGTTACCTTTTCCTGAACTGCAATCTCGGTGTGCGATTCGGGAACGAGCTCTCGCCGCTGGGGACTCAGTGGACTTCTCTAAAAAAATACGCTCATCGACTCCAGCACTTTAGAACCTATCCGAAACCATCTGAAACCGTTGCATGCGCTAGAGCTATTAATGGTTTTCGGATAGGCGGTCAATCCTCAACAAAGTACAGTTTAGACCTCACCCATTTGATCGATTCGCGACCGAAGTCGTTTGATTCGTGTAGCTAAAAAAATCGAGAGGCATCCTAATGCCATCGCGCTGAGCCCAATAAGCCAAGAAATCGTAACCACCCCAGTGTCTGGCCACACAACGAATACGATACCAATGAGAGCCATCCCCCCGCCTGTACACGCCATAATGCCCCGTACTCCGCTTTGAGAGTCAATTCTCCTGCTCGAGAGAAACAGACCGATCCCTTGAAGGATCAACCAAACCCCGATGAAGATCATAAAGATCTTAGCGCTGACACCAGTCCATACGAGCAATATAAGTCCAATCGTCAGTCCAACAATGGCTTGTATGAGAGCAGATCGCAGTTCGCCGCTTCTATAGAACCAGACAGCCCCGATCACTCCGTCAATCAGAAAGTAGACACCCAAGACTTTGATCAGCACCCCAACCGTTTGTTGCGGCCACGCAAGCGCACAGAGCCCCAGAATGACGGCCAATACACCACGCGTGAGAAGCGACCACCAAATCTCACCAAGTTTTTCATCGACGCGAAACTTGACTTCCATGGCCAGTTCCGAAGCTAGTTCTCTTCGCTCAAACATACGTGCTCTCCGTGAAATAGGGTATTCCGTAATACGATTTCTTTGTTGACAAGTGTCTATTCACGCTGGATGCGAGCCAATAAAACGTCGATGCTCACCACCAAAACCCATAAAGGGAAAAGAAGGGCAATCCAGGCGAAATGCGTTACGACCGTTAATAACACAATGCCAAATGCAAATCCGATCAAGGATACCGACGGTGACAAAACCGATGTCCTCAGGCCGATTGTCGATGTCACAAACATGAAAACGGCTGCCATCCGCATTCCAAACGAAAACGTCAATGCATATGCCATCGCACGAGCAAAACGATAGCTTTCGCTTTGCGCAACCGACAGATCAGCATCTGCGAATGTATTTATTATCCCTTCCGAAGCAGCTACAGCGACGAACAGCATTGCAACAAACAAAAGACCGCTACCGAGAAATACAGTAGCGAAGAACTTATCTTCCAAGACACCGATATGATTGCGCAACGTGGCCATGTACCATAGGAAGGCGATCCCCGAAAATGGAACCAGATAGAGTGCCCAACGAACCCAGCTTCTTGATATGGAATCCGAAAGCCAAATACCAGGATCGCGGGGATCTGCCGGTAGCGCCAGTCGGATCAATAGCAACGCAGCGGTGAATAGTGTTGCAAAGACAATCCCGCTAATGGCAACGATCCGAGGCGGTGGAGGCATCGGGGCAGGTCTATTCTGATTCATACATTCTTCAACTGGCGAAGTCTCGGAGGAATTACCAACGAGACTCCGCCGCTAAGCGAGAAGACGTCGAACAATGCTTGTAGCTACCGAGTTTCAATCAAGATCTTTTCAATCTTGCCATTGAAATGACTCGATCCCCCGTAGTCTGTAACGGGAGTTCCTAGGTCGACGCCGATATCGGCGAGATCATCCACCGAGAATATGCCAGGCTGCGTTCGATTCAATTTACCTTTCACGAGCACTTCCTTATTCGCAGAGATCGTAATCGTCCCGCCCTTTCCTGGACCGTTGCCGTCGTATTCAAAATCGCACACCAGTGAATGCTTACCCGGCGGAAGTTGTCGGGTTGATTCAACGGTGGTCGATTCCAATCCGAGAAAGTTATAAGTGAAAGAGGGCTTCCCGTCCTTCATGAATAGAGACAACCCACCGAATTGTCCACCTTGGCATACCAAGGCACCTTGTCCAGATGCGTCAAGAACAACATCAGCCGTAATTCGATAGGATTTGTTTCGTAGATCGATAAAGACATCGACCCCCATCGCCTTCATACCCTCATGAAGCTCCATCTTGGTGCGCCCTTCCATCAACGTGGGCCTCCCAACCAGTGCAGCATTCGTTCTTTCCAAAAGACGATCATCGATCGGTAGCACATGGTACTTTTCAGCTTCTTCCATGAACAATTTTTGCATTGCGGCCAATCGTTCTGGCTGTTTGGATGCAAGATTGTTCGCCAAGCTGAAATCAACCCGCGTGTCATATAGATCCCACACATCGTTTTGCAGCGAATTCAGGGGGGCAGATCTCCAAGCAGGACGGTGGATCGTTCTCGCCAGCCATCCGTCTTGGTAGATCGCTCGATTGCCGAACATCTCGAAGTACTGCACCGTATGGCGTTCAGGTGCTTTCGGATCGTTGAACGCATAGGCGAAGCTCTTACCCTCGATCGGATCTTGTTCAATTCCGTTCACGACCCGTGGAGCAGGGATACCGGAAACTTCATAGATGGTGGGTGCCACATCGATGACATGCGTGAACTGGCTTCGAATCTCTCCCTTAGCTTTAATTGCTTTAGGCCAGTGCACCACCATGCCATTTCGCGTTCCGCCAAAATCGGATCCCACTTGTTTGGTATACGAAAAAGGGGCATCCAGGGCGACGGCCCAGCCGGCTGCCATATGAGGATACGTGGAAGGCCCTCCCCATTCATCGTAGTGCTTCAACATATCCTCCACCTTTTCGGGAATAGCGTTGAAGTAAGTCATCTCGCTGAACATCCCGTTCATTTGACCTTCCGCACTCGAACCATTGTCGCCCGCGATAAAGAAGAACAAGGTGTTGTCCAACTCTCCTAACTCGCGAAGGGCATCAACGAATCGACCGATCTGGTGATCTGTGTGCGCCGCGAACCCAGCGTAGACTTCGACTTGCCTGGTAAAGAGCTTCTTCTGTTCCGAAGTCAAATCATCCCAATCCTTTATGTCTTCCGGTTTGGGAGCAAGCTTGGTACCTGAGGGAACAATCCCTAACTCGATTTGCTTAGCAAGAGTCGACTCTCGAAGCTTATCCCAACCGGCGTCAAACTTTCCCTTGAA
>JALOQZ010000312.1 GCA_025459245.1 Pirellula sp. | reverse complement strand
GATGACTTGAAGTCTGGTTTTCAACGCAACACTGGAACAAAGAAGACACGAGATCCCGATCCTGCCGTGGTCGAGCTGGTCCGCCGAGCCGTGAAATCGG
Source organism: Pirellula sp. (assembly GCA_025459245.1). GTDB lineage: Bacteria > Planctomycetota > Planctomycetia > Pirellulales > Pirellulaceae > JBKCUI01. Next base: position 4,687 of record JALOQZ010000312.1, on the reverse strand, counting down.
TTGCGCAGGAACGAGCGAAGTTGTTGGATCTCGATACCAACGTCATTGTGGACTTGGGATTGGACAGTCTCGAGCGGCTTCAGATCGCTCACACGCTTGAAAACGCGGTGGGAGGGCGATTTCCTGAAGAGGTGCTCCAAGAGATTGAAACCGTTCGCGAAATCGCCGAGGCGATCGAGCAGCATTTCGGGAAAGATCGAATCCGCGAAGATCTGGTTGCCTCCGAATCCGACCAACCCGTGCAACGAGAAGTTGCACCGGAGGACTACCGTTTTGAACTCATGCCGGAGTATCGACGGCTGAAGCAGACTATGTCCCAGTTCGACATGACGGGGATCCCCAATCCTTACTTCTCCGTTCACGAGGGGCTCACCAGGGACACCACGACCGTCGGTGGACGGCAGCTGATCAGCTTCGCCAGCTATAACTACCTCGGCATGAGCGGTGACCCAGCGGTGACCGAGGCGGTTGTCGAAGCGGTCAAGAAGTACGGAACGAGTGTTAGCGCATCGCGACTGGTGAGCGGCGAGAAAGATATCCATCGCGTTCTGGAGCAGAACATCGCCCGTTGGGTTGGAGTTGAGGATTCGGTTGTTTTTGTTGGAGGGCATTCGACAAACGAGACGGTTATCGGGCACTTAACCGGGCCGAACGATCTCATTTTGCACGATGCTTTGTCCCACAATAGTATCGTTCAAGGGGCGATTCTGTCGGGTAGTCGTCGTCGCGCGTTCGCACACAACAGCTACGAAGCGTTGGATGAGGCGCTCACCGAATTACGAACGCGATATCGACGCGTCTTGGTCATCGTCGAAGGCGTTTACAGCATGGACGGTGATTACCCCGAGCTCCCCGCATTCATCGAGGTTTGCAAAAAGCACAAGTGCTGGTTGATGGTCGACGAAGCCCACTCGATTGGGACCATGGGGGCTCACGGGCGAGGCATCGCCGAGCACTTTGGGATCGATCCAAACGATGTCGATGTATGGATGGGAACGCTTAGCAAGTCGTTTGGATCCTGCGGTGGCTACATCGCAGGAAAAAAGGAGTTGGTGGAGTATTTGAAATACACGACTCCAGGATTTGTGTTCAGTGTCGGTCTTTCGCCTGCGAACACCGCAGCAGCGATCGCATCGCTCAAGGTGCTGGAGAGGGAGCCTCAGCGAGTCGCTCGATTGCACGAAGCGTCTGCCCTCTTTTTAAACGAAGCGCGCAAGCATGGTCTGAACACCGGCAAGAGCGCGAATACCCCTGTCGTCCCTGTGATCACCGGCAATTCGTTACATGCGTTGCTGCTGTCGAGGCGGATGAACGAAGCGGGAGTGAATGTGCAGCCGATCTTGTATCCTGCGGTGGAAGAGTCGGCCGCTCGGCTTCGCTTCTTCATCAACTCCACGCATACGAATCAGCAGATCCTTTACGCGGTCGATAAGTGCGCCGAGCATTTCAAAGCAATCGCGCCGGAGCACTTCCGAACACCTCAAACCGTAGACAGCTGAACCCTACATGGCAGTCCCTTTGGATCGCACAATTTTTCAACCTGAGCTGGTGGCGCCGAGCGGTTACCTCGCGCCCAATGCGACGTTACTAGGAGAGGTCTACGTCGGAGAGGAGTCCTGCGTCTTGTTCGGCGCTGTGTTGCGGGGGGATTGTGAACCGATTCGGATCGGAAATCAAAGCAATATCCAAGATCACTGCTGCCTTCACGCCGATCCCGGATTTCCTTGCACGGTGGGAAACCGAGTGACCGTCGGTCACGGGGCGATCATTCACGGAGCGACAGTCGAGGACGAATGTTTGATCGGGATCCGAGCGACGCTTCTGAACGGAGTCGTGATCGGGACGGGATCGATCATTGCCGCCGGTGCCTTGATCCCGGAAGGAAAGGTCATACCACCCCATTCACTCGTGATGGGGATGCCTGGAAAAGTCGTTCGAGCTGTGAGTGTAGCGGACCGTGAGCTTATTGATCGAGGCTGGCAGCACTACGTCGAAACCGCAAGGGCATTCCGTGCATCGTTGTCGAAGAGCGGAACAAGTCAATGAACCGACGTCGCGAATTGAGCTCCAAGCCGATTGAGCTCGGACCGGGCGATCAGGAAATGGAAATGGGAGTTCCCATACCGGGAATCATCCTGCCTCGAGAAGAGTGGACGCAGACGGGCATGAAGAGGCTGCCTGAAGCAGGCCCTCTGTGCTCAAACACGATCTTTGGACGATCCGCCCCCATCGCGGTGGATATCGGCTGCGGCAATGGTCGGTACGCCATTGGATCCGCCCTGGCACGACCTGATTGGGATCACTTCGCCATCGATTTGCTTCCCGCGGTGATTCGATATGCAACCAGGCGAGGAAATCAGCGAGGTCTTTCGAACGTTCGATTTATTGTGTGCGATGGGTGGCGATTTCTGGAGCATTTTCTGGGGTCTGGATCGATCGATGAGTTTCATATCTACCATCCACAGCCGTATGCAGATCCCGAGCAGATTGAAAAGCGTTTGCTTTCCCCTGCCTTTTTTGCCTTGCTTATCGATCGATTGAAACCGGGTGGCAAGCTCTTTTTGCAAACCGATCGACGACCTTATTGGGATTACATTGTTTCGATTGCCAGCCAATTGATGGACTGGAAGGAGATGCCCGACGGCTGGGGCGAAGAGCCCTTGATACGTTCCCGACGAGAGATGATTTCTAAGGATCAGAAGCTACCCGTGTTTCGAGGTGTCGCGACGCGGCGAGCGGATTTGTCCCGGGAGCAAGTCGCTGAGATGGCAGCAGGCTTGCCGTTACCTAATTTTGCTGTCGAATCGAATCGTGATCGACAGCGTCCGTCGACGCGGTCGAGACGATTTGGCAAACATCGAAGAGGCTTCTCGCAACGAGAAAAGCGTTGAGCGGGACGCTTGCGATCAGAGAGCGATCCGATGGCGAGCGCGATCGGATCGCTTGAGTCTGCTCCCGGCCGAGAGCTTCGCCCAATCTATTTGATTTCCACTGGGATCTCGTTCGTACCTTCTTTGACATCGACCTTGATATCGGAGCTTGATTCGCTCCAGTATTTGTCGGGTACTACTTTATCCATTTGCATTGGGATGGGAGCCGCGGTTGCGTCTTCGGGCGCTATGGATTTGGGAGCAAAGTAGACGGTGTACTTCCCCACGGGTAAGGGGTCGGAGAGTTGGTATTTGCCTTCGGCGTCCAAATCGCCGCTAGCGCCATGCCCAGTCTCCAGGCTCACAAACATAACCGCCGCTTTCGAGTAGGGTTTACCCTTTACCGTCGCTGTTCCTTTTACAGTTCCCACCGGATTCGGATTGGAACAGCCAACGAACGCTAGGCCAACGCAACAAGATATAAGCAATGCAATAAAGCGATTCATAGAAAACACTCGGTCCGATAGAAGTGGATTTGGAACTCTGGTGCAGTTTATTGTTCAATCGAGGTGACTTCGCCGTCGAGTCGGCAGCACAATCGCTTGAGGGTCAAGAAATCGATGGAGTTGGGAATGAAGTGAACGGAGCCATCCGCCAATCCGACTTCGATTCCACCCGTGTGCATCGAGTTGATGACCGTATTATTGCGGTACATTGCCTCGGTGGCTCCTGTTTGGACAATGTTCGAGTTCGGTGCGAATCGAACGCAGGTCGTTCCCGTTTGCCACAAATCTCCGCATCCCTGATTGATACGTCGTGGATGGCGAGAACCGAACCAGCCTCCGTAGTAGTTTGAGGTACGGTTGACTCGGTTGACTAAGCCTGATTGGTCCGAAACAAAGATTACGTTCGATGTACCATCGGTGATGCTTGCGATCTTGGTCGTACCATTCGGAAATAGAACGCCGTTCTCGCAAGACCAGCCGTGTCCGCAGTCAAAGGTTCCCAAGGTGGGATCCGAGCCAGGAACAGGACGTGCGGCGCCTTGAATACCCACATAGCTGATGTTCATCGCCTGACCATTGTTGTTCGAGACTGGTGCGATGTCGAACGGTTCAAAGGCCGTCGACGGGCAGCGGTAGGTGGGAATGAGCAAGTTTCTGAGTACTTCATTTCCGAGATACGCGTTTGCGCCCGCGGCTCCGCCTGCCATGAAGTTGGATGTAAAGGTAAACGATAGCTGGTTGTACACGTTGCCTTGTTCGATAAACGGCAGCAGCAGTGCTCGCCAGTTCGAGCCGTTCGCTGGCCATGCTTCTCGTAGGTTGAACGAACCGTAAGGGAACGAACGGTGCGTATCGTGATAATTGTGCATCGCCAAACCAATTTGTTTGACATTGTTGGAGCAGCTCATTCGCCGCGCCGCTTCGCGAGCTGCTTGCACGGCCGGCAATAGCAACCCCACAAGAATGCCGATGATTGCGATCACAACTAGGAGTTCAACCAGCGTGAAGCCTCTGCGTTTCGAGACCATAACTACACCTCGTAATAAAGAGATAATGGAGAGCCGATCGGGTGGGACCATGTATGTGGGCCAGAAGCATCTAAGCACCACTAACGTCTACAACATATTGGAGAGGAGGACGATCCTAACAACTCACTGCACTCGGCACAACAAAACACAGATAAGCTCCGCTGATGCTTTTGTGCGGAAGCATCTTTGAAATTGCCATGAGCTGTTCGAGTGCACCCAAGGGCTGCTGGAGAGGTGTAATCGCTGCCGTTAAATTTTGGAGGTAGCAAATGTCAATGAAGTG
>JALOQZ010000044.1 GCA_025459245.1 Pirellula sp. | reverse complement strand
GTCAGGGACGAACTGCTCACAGCGGGGCGTGCTGGGCATGATGGATAACTCCAAGGTTCGGGGTGTAGACCCAATCAACTTAGCAAGTCGGGATCTGGGTGCAAGAAAATGGTGAAAGAAATTTGCGGGTCGCGTTAGCGTGCAAACCGGCTCGCTGAGGAGTACGCCTGCCGGGCTGACTGTTAAACGAAGTGCTAGTCGCGATCGGTGGCACCCAGCTACGAGGACGGTGGCACCCAGCTACGAGGACGGTGGCACCCATCTCGAGTATCCCCATCTCGAGTATCCCCGTGACAACCATCTCGGCTATTCCCTCATCGAGCATGCCTGCCATCGAGCATGCCTGCCAATCCACCATGGGTGAGCTACCATAGGTGGCTTGTTGTGTCGGCTTACAAATCATTCAGCACTTAATTTGTGTCTCACTATGGCATTTCCTCGTTGTGCATTTCTGACCAAGCAGCATGGGGTCTTCGCGGGGCAAGATGACCCGCTGCTAGCGGATGCTTTGGAAAGACGTGGATGGTCTATTGAAGCGGTCGACTGGAAGGACGAGGCGGTCTCTTGGGAAGCTTTCGACCTGGTGTTTCTCCGTTCTCCGTGGGATTACTATCTTTCCCCAGAACTCTTCCTGGCCAGGCTGCGTGAAATCTCCAGTCGCTGCGGTCGGCTTATCCATTCGGAGTCGCTAGTCGAAGCCAATATCAACAAACGTTATTTGACACAACTGGGGCGTTATCAAGAGTGGGTAATCCCATCGGAGATCGTGCCCGCGAACGATGTGGTGAAGATGGATTGGAAGTCTCGTTTTCGCCTGCTCAAGCCAGATCGGTTGATTGTCAAGCCCTTGATCAGCGCCGGTAGCTTTCGTACCTTGGCTCTCGATTTGAATCAGCTCGGACGGAGCGGGGCGCTGATTGCTGAAACCTTTCCTTCGGAAGGGGTCATCGTTCAGCCATTTCTACCCACCATTTGCGATGATGGTGAGCATTCCCTCATTTTTTTGGGGGGCGAGTATTATCATGCGATACTCAAACGACCTAAGTCAGGTGACTTTCGCGTGCAGGTGCAGCATGGTGGGATCTATAAACGGTGGGAGCCCGATCCTTGGTTGGTTGCAGCCTCGCACACTTTGCTTGAGCATTTTCAGCCGGGAACGCTTTACGCTAGGTTGGATTGGGTGCGGAACCCGGATGCAGCGAGCCCAGTCCCCTATTTGCTTATGGAAATTGAAATGATTGAACCCGACCTCTATCTGCGGTTTACAGAGCGGGGGATCGAGCACTACGCCGACCTCCTATGCCGTACGATCGCATTTGGAGTTATCAACACCCCCGGACCAAATTACAATTCCTAGCTAAACCGCAACCATCCCTCCAGCCCTACATCGCCGCGATGACAGCTCCCAAACTGAACAAATACTCTTCCCGTATCACCCAGCCTAAGAGCCAAGGGGCTTCTCAAGCCATGCTTTATGGCACAGGGATGACCCCCGAGGACATGAACAAGGGGCAAGTTGGAATCGGTAGCGTCTGGTACGAAGGAAATACCTGCAACATGCACCTCCTCGACTTGGGACTCCAAGCGAAAAAGGCGGTTGTTGCTGAGGGATTGGTCGGCATGCGATTCAATACCGTCGGAGTGAGCGACGGGATCAGTATGGGAACGGAGGGGATGTCCTTCTCACTCCAATCTCGCGACTTGATCGCCGACTCGATCGAAACCATCATGGGTGCCCAATGGTACGACGCGTTGATCGCGATTCCCGGCTGTGACAAGAACATGCCCGGTTGTTTGATTGCGATGGGGCGATTGAATCGGCCTTCGCTGATGATCTATGGTGGCACCATCCGCGCGGGAAAATGGAATGGCACGTCGCTCGATATCGTTTCGGCATTTCAGTGCTATGGCCAATATCTGTCGGGGCAGATTGACGAAGAGACTCGCGCCAACATCGTTCGCAATTCCTGTCCCGGTGCAGGAGCGTGCGGGGGAATGTACACAGCTAACACGATGGCGTCCGCGATCGAAGCGCTTGGTATGTCCCTCCCGTACTCGGCCTCGATACCAGCGGAGGACCCCGCGAAGATTGACGAATGTGCGCGGGCTGCCAAGGCGATCAAACTTTTGATGGAGCGGGATCTTAAACCGCGTGACATCATGACACGTGCAGCCTTTGAGAATGCGATGGTGGTGGTCATGGCATTGGGGGGTAGCACGAATGCCGTCTTGCACTTGATCGCCATGGCTCGCAGTGTCGACATCAACTTAACATTGCAAGACTTCCAAAACGTCAGCGATCGAGTTCCTTTCCTTGCGGACCTCAAACCATCTGGCAAGTTTGTGCAAGAAGATTTGCACTCCATCGGTGGTACACCGGCGGTCATGAAGTTCTTGCTCAAGGAAGGTCTGCTCGACGGGAGCTGTATGACCGTTACTGGAAAGACATTGGCCGAGAACATCGCTCCTTTGCCGGAGTTGAAGCCTGGACAGTCAATTGTTCGCCCCATGAACGATCCGATCAAACCGACAGGGCACATTCAAATTCTGTTTGGTAATTTGGCTCCCGAGGGAGCGGTAGCGAAGATCACCGGTAAAGAGGGGCTCGTGTTCCAAGGGCCCGCTCGCTGCTTCGATAGCGAGGAATTGATGCTAGAGGCGCTGGAGCAAAAGAAGATTCAAAAGGGCGATGTCATCCTCATCCGATACGAAGGCCCCAAGGGAGGCCCCGGAATGCCGGAGATGCTTACCCCGACCTCCGCCATTATGGGGGCAGGGCTGGGTTCTGACGTCGCGCTCCTCACCGATGGTCGTTTTTCGGGCGGTTCTCACGGTTTCATCGTCGGGCATATCACTCCGGAAGCGCAGGTGGGAGGCCCATTTGCGTTGGTTCGAGATGGCGATATCGTCACGATCGATGCAGAGAAGAACCTTTTAAATGTCGACGTTGCGGACGAAGAAATGGCCAAGAGAAAGGCGGAATGGAAGGCGCCGCCTCTGAAGGCAACTCGTGGTACACTGTACAAATACATCAAAAACGTGAAGAGCGCCAGCGAAGGTTGCGTCACGGACGAATAGCCCTTGTACCAACGGAGATCCGTACAATTGTCTACGGGGAATCCAGCACCACTTAGTTTCGTTTGTCCACAGTGCCAAAAAAAGCTTCGAGCTCCCTCGAAGCTTGCTGGCCAAAGGTTAGCTTGCCCGCAGTGCAAGAACACGATCCTTGTTCCCGGCTCGTCCCCCAAATCTTCGGATGACGACGAGTGGCTCAACCTAAACACTCCCGCCTCTTCTTCGCCGGAACCGAAACGTGCAGACGAAGGACGTTCCAAAGCCTCAGCAGCTACCCCTTCCACATCATCGACAGAAAGTGGCGGAGCCAGTTTGTTCGATGACGACTTGCCCGAGCTTGCTCCCCTTGTCGAGTCTGCCCTGAAGACCAACCCTGATGGAGTTCCTGGTCCGCCTGCTCGTTCAACCAAGCCATCCGAAGCACAGTCCTCCAAATCCTTGCCGAGTCTGGATGATTTCGACGACGATATACCACTAGCTCCAGTTGAGCCTGCTCAGCGAAAAGGACTGCCCGTCGACTTGGAGCTACCAGCGAGCGGTCCCGCTTTGGCCGGGGTGCTCGACGATATCGTCTTGACCAGCAGCGCTCTGGATATCGGCGCGGATCCAGCCCGCGAAGAAGACTTCGCATTCAGTTGCAAAGTATGTGGAACGCGCATGATGGCCCCGAAGGCTCGCATCGGCAAAAACGTTCGATGTCCAGATTGCTTTTCAGAGTTCCAAATTCCTGAACCCAAGGTTCAGAAAAAGCCCCGAACCGTCGTGTTGGATCATGAGATCGCGGATGTGAAGTTCGTGAAGCCCGAGGGGAACTCGGTGCGCGAATCACGCGTTTCCAAAGCGAGAACCGACGAATTGCTTGAGAAGGCTCAGGCTGAAGTCGACGCAGAACGGGACGAGCTCGAGGGAATTACAGCATCGTTTGATTCTCAGCGGTGGATCGCCCTTTTGTTTTGGTTTTGCAGAGATCCTCTGTTGGTATTCATCGTCGTCTTCTTCGGCTTGTTCTGCGCCATATGGTTTCCCATGGTGACCGCAGCGCCTGAACTGTTCCAAGCCACGGAGCGGCTGGGAGTCATCTTGCAAGCTGTCATCTTTTTAGTCCCCAGCATTCCCGTTTTCGGATCGTTGCTTGCATTGGGCATGTGCGTCCTGACGACGGTGGCGAATCAGTACCATCGCATCCAGGACTGGCCCTTTACCCGCACGGGTGAAATGGCGGGAGAAGTCATCATGGTGCTTGCAGCCCTCGCCATTGCTTCCATTCCTGGCGGTATGGTTGGCACTGGCTTGGCGTCCCTTGTCGAGAGCCACATTACCACGGCGTTGTTCGGGCTGCTGTCGACATGGCTCCTCTTTCCATTCTTTTTATTGGGTATGGCAGACAACAATGCCATAACCGAGCCATTTTCCAAAAGTGTCTTTGAATCGCTCAAGCTGAAGCCTGACGCTTGGGGTGCCATGTACTTGCAGACGATGCTGGCTTTCTCATTCCTTTTCGTGCTAAACGCCTGGGCATTGCGAGATGGTATCGTAGGTGAGATCATGATCGGATTGTTGATGCCTTTCACGGTGTTGTTCATCTTCAATCAGTACGGGTTACTTGCCGGCAGGATTAGCAATGTGACAGGTCTCGGGTTCACCGGTGACTTTAGCGCCGAAGAGGCGGAATAGACAATAGCTCCGTAATCGCTCAAAGGGATGAACAACTTGATGCACTTTAGCTGCCTGCGTGGTATGGTCTTTGTGATTGTCGGAGCTGGCGTGGCCGTGTGTTCCAACAACAGTTATTCGCAGAACTCACAGGACGCGGAAGTTCCCAATCTGAGTTACCCAACGACCAAGACCGTTGAGCAAGTGGATGATTATCACGGCGTAAAGGTCGAGGATCCTTTTCGGTGGCTCGAGGATGTCGATAGTCAAGATACGAAGGAATGGGTTAAGAATCAGAACGAGTTGACTTTTGGCTATCTAAAGAAAATCCCTGAGCGTGAATCCTTGGTCAAGCGACTTGGGGAGCTTTGGAATTACGAACGGTATGGATTCCCCTCGGTGCATGGAACGACTTGGGTATATTCGCACAACGATGGATTGCAGAATCAAAACATTCTGTACAAGGCAAAGGAGTTAGATTCCCCCAAAGAGGTGTTGTTGGATCCAAACACTCTAAGCAGCGACGGAACGACTTCTCTCGCGGGATACGAGGTGAGTGGCGACGGCAAATGGCTCGCCTACGGATTGGCGAAAGCTGGTAGCGACTGGAACACTTGGAAGATTCGCAATGTTGAAACTGAGGTCGATCTTCCTGATACCTTGGAGTGGATCAAGTTCAGCACGGTCGCTTGGACCAAAGACAACTCCGGTTTCTTCTACAGTCGATACGACCAACCCAAGACGGAGTCGGAATTCACTGGCGCGAATTACTTTCAAAAGCTCTTCTACCACAAAGTTGGGACTTCTCAGGCCGATGATGTCTTGGTCTACCAACGAAGCGACGAGAAAGAGTGGGGATTTCGTTCCAAGGTTTCCGACGACGGTGCTTTTCTTATCGTGTCCGTTTGGCGCGGGACTGAGCGCAAGAATCAAATCTTTTACGCTCCGATTGAAGCCGGCAAGATTCCAAATAAATCGGATTTCGTAGAGTTGCTTCGAGGCTTTGTTGCTGAATACGAATTTCTCGGTAATGATGGCGATTTGTTTTACTTTGAAACCGATCGTGAAGCCCCGAAACGCCGAATCGTTGCGATCGACCGAAATCAAAGCGAAGAATCAAACTGGAAGACGATTGTCCCTGAAACGTCCGAATCGATCGAAGGCTCTAGCCTCTTGCAGGACAAGGTGTTTGTCACTGTACTCCAAGATGCAACGAGTGTGGTTCGATGCTACCTTGTGGATGGAACGCGGCTCGAGGATTTAGCCATCCCGGGCTTGGGAACGGTTACGGGCTTTGAGGGTAAACGCACTTCCAAACAAACCTTCTTTTCCTTCACGAACTACATTACTCCCCCAGCAACCTATTTGGTCGACCTTGCAAATGGTTCGGTAAAGGAGTGGCGTGCACCGAAGATCGCCTTCGATCCAAACGATTACGTCACTGAACGAACCTTCTACACTAGCAAAGACGGAACGCGGATTCCGATGATCCTTTCGTACAAGAAAGGTTTCAGAAAAGATGGTTCGGGCAGAGCTTTCCTTTATGCGTACGGTGGATTTAACATATCTATCACACCTACTTTTTCCCCCGCAAATCTAGCTTGGATGGAGCAAGGGGGGCTTTATGCGGTCGCCAATATCCGAGGTGGGGGGGAGTACGGTCGGGAATGGCATGAATCAGCGATGCTCGACAAAAAGCAAAATTGCTTCGACGACTTTATTTCCGCTGCTGAATTTTTGATCGCGAATCGTTACACCAACAGCCAGCGGCTCGCGGTACATGGGCGTAGCAATGGGGGATTGTTGATCGGATCGGTCATGGCACAACGCCCGGATCTATTTGCGGTAGCGATTCCCGGCGTGGGGGTTATGGACATGCTGCGTTTTCAAAAATTCACCATCGGCTGGGCCTGGGTTAGCGAATTCGGTAGCAGCGACGATGCTGTGCAGTTTAAGAATTTGCTTTCGTACTCTCCACTGCACAATCTTCGCCCGGGGACGCGGTATCCAGCGACGATGGTCACTACGGCCGATCACGACGATCGTGTTGTTCCCGGTCATAGCTTTAAGTTCGCGGCTCGGCTTCAGGCTTGTCAGAGCGGAGTCAAACCTGCGCTGATTCGAATCGAAACTAGCGCGGGGCACGGTGCGGGAACTCCCGTTAGCAAATTGATCGAGGCAGCTGCTGACATGTGGGCCTTTGTCTTGCACAACACCCGCGAGCCATCGAAGCCATGAAGGCGAAGCGACCGAGATCGCGAACACTTTCCGATTTCTTAAAGCGTGGTGCGGACGCATCTGCGTCGGACGATTTTCATGATGATCCGAACGCCATTGAGAGCGTCGAGCTAACTCTGGAAAAGCATGCTCAGAGCAACGCAGATGCGACGGCGAAGCAAAGAGAGAGTTCGAGCGGTACTACAAGGAAGAAAGCTTCCCCCAAGCCTAGTTCGAAGCAGATCGAACCGCGAGTTGCCAACGAATCCTTTGATGCAGAAAGAAAGCGTGCGGATCGAGCCGCCCAAATTGAACGTTCCGAAAAACTGGAGCACGATGCGAAAGCGGTCCAGCTTCGAGCCAAAGCCACCGAGCTGCTAGACGGAATTCTCGACTTAAAGGGATTCGAAGCTACGATCAAGAAGTGGAGTCGCGGCGAGTCTATCTGTTGGGAGGGGGCTTGGTTGGGAGCGGTGGCACCAATCACTGCTGCGACGTGGCGTCATCTTCAACGACCTATCCTAGTAATTTTGTCGCAATATCAGGACGTTGAGGTAGTCGCCAGAGACCTCGATTTCTTTCTGGAGCATAGTTGTGAAATCTTTCCTCCCGCATCGGACGAAATCGCGGAGGATGCGCTTCAGCAGGCTGAAGTGGTTCAGCGTTTACACGTGCTATCCCATTTGCAAGCGTATTTGAAGAAGCCCAAGCACATCGATGCGCCGGTGATCGTAACGACCGTGCAAGCCCTGATGCACAATGTTCCAAGTCCTTCGCAGCTAGAAAATGATCGTAGGACATTGCGTATCGGGCAAAAAGTTGATCTAGCTAAGCTCAAAAGTTGGCTTGCAGAGAACGGTTACCGCACCACGACCAGCGTACAAATGGCTGGTGAATTTACTGCGCGCGGCGGGATTCTCGACGTCTTCCCTCCCGATTGCAGTGAACCTAGGCGCATCGAATGGTTTGATGATGAAATCGATTCGATACGCTCCTTCGACCCTATCACACAGCGATCGTCGACCCGTCTCGAGCAAGTCGATTTAATTGCGGCCGATGAGGCGATCAAAGACGAAGCTTCCTTTCTCGAATTCTTACCCAAGGACACGATGGTCTTGGTGCATGAGCCGATCGCGGCCATGCACCACGCCGAGGCGTATCTTGCTAGGATCCCTTTTCCTGAGCGATTTCGAACACCGGGGGAGATTTTCGCCAGTCTCGGCCAGTACGCCGGTGCGCAAATTACTCAATTGGCGATCGAAGGCTACACTGGCGAGCTTCTGCCTGTTCCCATCGGCGATGTGCAGCGAATTGGTGGCGAGATGGAAAGCCTCGCCAAACAGGTTGATCAGGCGCTCGGCAAGAATCGCACGGCACTGATTGTTTGTATCAATGAAGGTGAGCTTTCCCGGATGCATGACTTGATGCAGGGATCTACTGCGTACCAAGAGGGACGAGCTCTGCTGGAGCTCGGGCTGCTCAGCGCGGGTTTTGAACTGCCCCCATCTGGAGCATTTGTTCTTACCCTCAATCAAATGCTGAGGCGATCGACGCTACGGCGATCGTCGAAGCGGCATGCTTCACGTGCGATTGACAGTTTTCTCGATCTCAAGCCAGGAGATTTGGTCGTCCATTTATCCCATGGAATCGGAATCTATCTTGGGATGGAGATTATCGAAAAGCATGGGCAAAAGTTCGAGCATTTAACCATCGAGTTTGACGGTGGGACGAAACTTTATGTTCCGACCACTAAGATTGATTTGGTTCAACGATATGTCGGCGGGACGAAAACCCGCCCGAAACTGGCCAAGATTGGCGGTCAGGCTTGGGGACGACAAAAGAAGGCAGCGGAAGAATCCGTGGTCGACATGGCCGCCGAGCTTCTAGAATTGCAAGCGCAACGGAGGAGTATCAGCGGCATCGCGTTTAAACCTGATTCTGTTTGGCAAACTCAATTCGATACTTCCTTTCCATACGAAGAAACTCCCGACCAGCTTACGGCAATTGCTGCAACCAAAGCAGATATGATGTCCAGCCGCCCGATGGAACGGTTGCTTTGTGGAGACGTTGGTTTTGGTAAGACGGAAGTCGCCATGCGGGCTGCGTTCAAGGCGGTCGAAAGTGGATATCAAGTTGCTGTACTGGTGCCAACTACGGTACTCGCCGAGCAGCATTACAAGACGTTTAAGGCACGGATGGCGGAGTTCCCTTTCGAAATTGCAAAGCTGAATCGGTTTGTTACTGCCAGTCAGCAGCGCGAGACTTTGAAAAGGTTGGCGAGAGGGCAGATTGATATTGTTGTGGGGACGCATCGAGTCGCATCAATGGATGTGAAGTTCTACAACCTTGGTCTGCTCATCATCGACGAGGAACAAAAGTTTGGAGTCGAACTGAAGGAAAGGCTCAAACGCTCGAATCAAAATGTCGACGTCCTCAGCATGTCGGCGACACCGATTCCACGCACTTTGCACATGTCGTTGGTGGGTGTTCGAGATATCTCCAATTTGGAGACAGCTCCTGAGGAGAGAATGGCCGTCGAGACGCGAGTCGCACGATTCGATGAGCATTTGATACGCAACGCTATTCTGCGTGAGCTCAATCGCGACGGCCAAGTCTACTTCGTTCATAACCGAATCGAGGACATGCCCGTTCTCCTGTCGCGACTGCAACGCATAGTGCCAGAGGCCCGCATCTTGGTTGGCCATGGCCAAATGGAGGAAGGTGTTCTCGAGCAGGTTATGGTCGATTTTATCGAACATCGAGCGGATATCCTTTTGGCCACGACCATCATCGAAAGCGGTTTGGATATTCCGAACGCCAACACCATGTTTATCGATGAAGCCGATCGCTATGGCCTTTCCGAGCTTCATCAATTGCGAGGGCGAGTTGGTCGTTATAAGAATCAAGCCTATTGTTATCTGTTGGTTGATAAACGAAAGCATTTGAGCCCCGACTCGGCTCGCCGTCTGCATGCCATTGAAGAGTTCTCGCAGCTGGGGGCTGGTTTCGGTATCGCTATGCGCGACCTAGAGATTCGCGGCGCCGGCAATTTGCTGGGCACGCAACAGAGCGGGCATATCGCGGCCGTTGGCTACGAGCTTTATTGTCAGCTGCTGGAGAATGCTGTGCGGGAGCTTACCAAGCAACCGCAGAAGATAGAGATCAACGTTGAATTAAACGTTCCGATCGAAGCCTATCTTCCTTCCGAGTACGTCCCGGAAATGCGACATAAGATTGATATCTATCGTCGATTGAGCCGCATCCAAAGCATCCAATCCATCGACGAGATCAAGCAGGAGCTTGAAGACCGATTTGGGAAGCTGCCAAAGCCAGTGGAGCGGCTCCTGGCCGTCTCCCAATTGAGAATGGATGCCACGATTTGGTCGATTAAGTATATCGGTATCGAGGATGAGTTTCTCGTCTTCCACTACACAGACCGAAGTCGAGTTGAACAGCTAGCAAAGAAGCACAGCGGGCGTTTGCGGATTGTGGATCAGTCGAGTTGCTATTGGCCGTTGCGCCCTGAGAAAGCATCAGCCAAAGTCGGGACTCCCTCAGAACCGATCTGGCGACGGCCTCGTCCGGACCCTGTCATAGCGGGAAGGACCAACACCACGAAAATCGAGCCTCTCGAACCGATTGAAAAGGTAATACAGAAGACCGATTTGCTCGCATTGCTTCAATCCGTCTTGCAGCTTTAATCCAAAATCCATTACAAGGCTTAAAGGTGGAAAGGCCTCCATCAGCGACCGGGCAAATGCACCCTGGTTACCACCTCGAGTCCCAATTATCGCCGAGCCACGGATAGGCAAGACATGCGAATCCCATTACATCGCTATCCTCTTCTTTCCATCGCCATCACGCTTGGTCTGCCGGCATTTTCCTGCACCCTTTTGGCTCAGCAGCCTGTCGGAGGGCTCCCAACCGAGGGCCGCGCGCTCGAGCAGCCTGTTTTTATCGCCTCGCGGAACACAGGGCTCTCCAATAGCTCTCCCAGTAACATGGACTTCTCGGAATATGTTGACGACTCGGTCGGCCAATCTCCGACGGAGCCAAGGCTCAATCTGAAGGAGTTCGCCGCCGGTGACTTGGTCGCTTGGGTTGGACGCGAACCCGTTTTGGTTGGGCATATCATCGATCCCAAAAAGGCTAGTCCGGAGCTTCTGCAAAATCCTGCCCTCGAGCCACAGCTTCGGAAGATGTTGGCGCAAATCGTGATCCGAAAAGCTCTTGCGCAGCGATTCATCGACGAACAGGTTGCAGGCAAGACGCTTAAGGAGCGAGAGGCCGCATCGGCGCAAGTGAATCGAAAGGTCGCCGAAATGTTCTACAAAGAGGCCTTGCCCGACATGATGAAACGCCAGAAGTGCGAGACCGAAGAGGAGTTCCATCAGATCCTGGAAAAGTCGAACCGAACCGTTCAGTCTCTGCAGTATGAGTGGACAGAGAATATGCTTGCCTCGCAATGCGTCAGAAGCAACGTGAATAGCAAGCCCGTAATCGAGCTCAATGAAATGCAAGATTACTACGATGAGCATATCGATGAATTCAAACGCAACGCGCGTGCTCGTTTCGAGATTCTCACAGCCGAATTCAGCAAATACCCGAGCAAGCAAGCTGCTCTCGATGCCATTTCCGAGATGGGGAACCAAGTTTTCTTTGGAAATCCGTTTGAGAATGTCGCAAAGAGTATGTCGACTGGCTGGACGGCCAGCCAAGGTGGCAAAATGGACTGGACGACCAAAGACTCATTGAAGAGCAAGCAGATCGACGAGGCGATCTTTTCCCTTCCGATGAACAAGCTTAGTCAAGTCATCGAGGACTCGGAGGGCTATCACATTGTGCGCGTGATCGAGCGAACCGATGCATTGACTCTTTCCTTTTCGGAGGTGCAATCGGAAATTCGAAAGAAGCTCACTGAGGAAAAGACAAAGAAGCTGGAGAAGGAGTTTTTGGACAAAGTCAGAGCCGAGACTCCTATTTGGACGCGTTGGCCAGAAGACTTTCCAGGGTCCCTTCCACTAAGTCAACTCTACCAGTAACGCGCATGATCGCTACGTCATCGAATCGCGCAGGGAGCTGCGGGGCAACGTTTCTTTTTGTTGCTATTGTTGCGTTTGCCTTCCACGTTTGCGCTGCTCCCGTCTTGGCTCAGGGGAGCAATCGCCCTATCGGTGTCGCAGATGGAACTTTGCGCGATTGCCATTTACTATCGATCGATCGTGCGGTGGCTGTAGGTGATCGAGGGTTGATTCTTCTCACGACCAATGGTGGCCGCACTTGGTCGGTCCAAGCCTCGCGCTCGAATTCGACATTGCACGCTGTCGATTTCTTCAATGAAAAGCTTGGTGTCGCTGTAGGTGGATGGATCGATCCGGTTACCCACCGCAGCAATGCCGCCATTCTCGTCACCGATGATGGTGGCGTTACATGGCGGAAGCTCGAAAACGATTTATCTCGCTTGACGGGTGTGCGAATGACTGGCCCGGGAAGCATGATAGCTTGGGGGGATTGGTCGCTTCCCTACCAGTCAGCTAGCTATGAATCCAACGACAGCGGGAAAAATTGGCAATCGATTCCTATTCCAAGCGGGCATTTGGAGATGCTCGCCAATTACAAAGCCTCGAAATCTGTGGGCTTGAATTCTGTACCGCCTCAGCTCATTGCCATCGATCGCTTGGGACGGTGTTTTCATTCCTTTGATCGATTGACATTCCAACCATCGGCTCTTGCATTATCTCCTTACCAGACGATTCATTTTTGTGAATGCATCGATGGAGTGTGGTGGATTGGTGGGTCCGCAGGGCTGCTTTACCGAAGCACCGACGGACTCCGGTGGGAGCAAGTCTTCGTGCCAGGGAATCCTCGCGATTACGAATTGATCGACTTTCATGCGATCGCATCTCAAGGAGATTCGATATGGTTGGTTGGAAATCCTGGGACGGTCTTGTGGCGATCCAAGGATCGAGGCACGAATTGGGCTGTGATCCCAAGTGGCCAGAACACCACCCTTCGAAGCGTCTATGCGTTCGATTCATCTGTTGTGATGGCATGCGGAGACGGTGGAACGGTAACGATGTCGCGCAACGGCGGCGATGCGTGGATGGTTTCCCACCAATCCACAACTCGATCCGCCGTCTTGAACTTGGCCGCTACCGTCGATTCCGTCGCTTGGGATCTCCTCACGCATGTTCAGTATGAATCCAGGAGAGGATCATCGACTATTGTTGTGCACGACCAGCGAATTGAAGAGCGTTCAAGTCATCTTCCTGAGCCAGCGGTTCGAGTTGTTGAAGCAGCCAATCACCTGGGTCTTCGTTCCGTGGAAGCTTGGCGATCCTACCCTGTGAGCAGCCAAGAATCGACGCCCCGCAAATCGGACCTCAACTACTATTTATCGCCGGGATCATTGAACGCACCACCGGACTCAACTTTGGTCCGTCGTTTAGTCCAAGTCGTGCGTCGGGAACAGCCCGATGTTGTCGTGACCGAGTGCCCCTACACAGGTAATGCCATTCAATCACGACTTTCTGAAGCCGTTGACTTAGCAGTTGCTTGGTCATCACGACGTGGGTGGGAGCTTTTTTCCGAAGCAAGCGGGATCCCCAATGAGCCTTGGACGGTAGATCGAACGATTCAGCGTGGGACTCGCAGCGGCGGGATGCCATTCCCTCGCTCGATGTTCCTGAAGAGCGCAGGAGCTGTCCTCGGCGAATTCGTTACACCGGTGCAGAACATGGTTCATAGCGATCCGAGCAGGAACTTTCGCGAAGGCTCCGATAGGATTTTTTACAAGACTTTGGACTCGCGCAAAACGGCACCACGTGATCCGTTGGAGGCTTTGCAGTTGCGAGCGGGCTCCCAGCTTCTAGAGCGTCCGAATTCGATCAGCAGTGCCAGCATGGTTCGTAAAACAGCCCTCTGGTTCGAGTATGGAGAATTCGTACCTGCCTCGAATCCAAATCCCTTGGTCCGAAACCGACTTTGGGAGGAGCGATTATCGGAAGCGATGAAGGGAATTGAAACAGTCAATCAATCGCCTGTGCTTTTGGAAATTGCTATTAAGAATCGACAACTCGGGCATTGGAACTATTGGTCCGCCGCGTTGGAATTATTGCTGAGCGTCGATAAACGCTCGCCATACGCTGAGGCTGCAATGAGAGAGTTAATGCGATTCCATGGAAGTATGGAGGTGCAGCAGCTTGTCTTGAAGCGAATTCAGGATATGGAAAGTCGCGAACAGGCAATGGGTGTCGCCACCGCGGCCGCATCGACGAATGCCTCTCCCTTTGCTCGAAGTAGCGATGGCTCTGCAGTTCAGCAGGCGAGCTTTTCGCATGCACCGCGTCGTATCCCTATCGCCGTCGCATCGGGGTACCCGGAGTTTTATCGTCTTTTAAGTGACTTTCCGGCGGAATGGAGTTTGCTGCGACGGACCCCCGAATGGGGTTGGTTAATTGCATCGCGTTACCGCGCCTTGAAGGAGCGGCAGATGATCTCGGGGCCATCAGCAAACGGATTCGCCTACGACGCATATTGGCCTACCCCGAATGCAACCTTGCTTGGCTGGCGCAGTGTCAGGACACAAGAAGACTTGTTGCTTCGAGCTCTGCACGCTCAAAGTGACATCGGTACTCCCTCGGGGCTTCACCGGATGGAAACAAGCGAGGCGAGGCCCTTCCTGGATGGAGAAAAGGATCCGGAGGTTTGGGGCGTGCAGCCACAAGTTAAACTACTGGATCCGTGGGCTGAACAACCTGGCGAAACAGAGCTTTTTCTAAGCCAAGATGATGAATTCCTTTATGTATACTGCCGAGTAGCTCGCAGTGTGAACGAGGAGAATTCCAGCCCCCCAGGCGAACGACGGCATGACAGTGTCAGATCAGACCAGGAACAGCTACGCTTGCGTTTCGACTTAGACCGCGACTATGCAACGTGGTTCGAGTTCGCTTGGAACCGCAAAGGGGAAACAAGCGATCGGTGCAACGATTTGTCAGAATGGAACCCCAATTGGTACATCGCCGTCAAAGAGGGGGGGGATCACTGGACAGCCGAGATCGCTATCCCAAAGTCGGAATTGATTGCTGACAGCAGCAACCCGAATGCAGGAGTGGCGTTGGATTCAGCGTCGAGAGTTTGGGCCTTTAACGCGGTACATATCAAGCCTGGCCACTCCACTCGCACCATAGCACCTGCAGTTTCTGATCAATTTCAAAATGACCACTGGACCTTGATCGACGCTAATCCCTAGTTAGCCGTCGACAAAGAGAGGTCGAAGGTGACGATCCCAAAGATTGGTTGTTACTTGCTCCGCAACGACCGCTTCGTTCGCCACCAAGAGATCTGTGTATCGACCGCCCGCCTTGGCCGCCAATTTGAAAGAGACATGGAGCAATTGCCTCATGTCTGCACAGAATTGGGGATTCGATGGGATATGTCGAACAGCTTGAGCAAATTGCGAGCCCGACCAATCTTGGACCAACTTGGGTGATGGCAATCTCGCGACTTGGATATCGATGACGCTGGCGTATGGAGCGCACAGCTCTTCGACATGCTCGTAAGCGTAGGAGTACATCTCTTTTGCCAGCTCCAATCCATCGCCACCGGCTTCTGCAAGTCCGATTACTTCTTCAAGCCAAGTCGTGCCTGCGGTTTTTACGTGAATCCCTGCCCCAGTCAATTGCAAGCAACGTCGAATGATGGGGTACAAACTGAACTTGTCACTACCGCTGTGAACACTTAGTTTCAAATTCGATGGCAACGAATAGGCATCAACACAATGGGCTAATACCGCGATGTCATTGCGAAACTCCTTTTCGAATTGATGCAAATCACCGACGTAGTCAACCCCTTTGTTGAAGCGACCTGTAAACTTGGGTGCAATAGTTTGCAATGGCAACTTCTCGTCTGCCAGGGCTGCCAATATCACCAGTAGCTCAGGGGGAGTTTGCGGAGAGTCGGTTTCGTCCATCGAAACTTCGGCGATCAGATTGCCTGAGCCTTTTTTCGATGCGATGTACTGGTAGATTTGCGAGGCTTGTTTCACGGCGAGCAAGTACTTTGCTGCCACCGATCGAACAAAATCCTTGCTGAGTGCCAAAGGCTCGTCGATGCCATGGACGCGCACGCTGGAGTGTAGCTCAGGATGCTTATCCACGAAGCTGTCGATTTCTGAAGCAGCTGCTTGCTTACCAATCGAATCTGCAACATCGATGGTGAAGAAGTCCGAACACGCCAAAAACCGATCAACCGTTGCCAGCTGAATATGGTCTGCATCGACATGCCAAGCATGTTTCCAGCCCAACGAGTGAACAGCAGCTTGTGCAGCAGCTAGCACACTCGATGGCTCTGAACCGACAAAATTGTGCTCTCGATTGGATTTGTTCCAAACCGGAGCCACCACACAGCCCGCATTCTCCAGTCGTTGAAAGGCGGCCAACTGCGCTTTGGCTTGATGAGCAAATCGATCGCCGACGCCAAACGAATACTTGGATAAAGTGAGCATAAACGACGCTAGTTCTTGGACTCGAAACAGTGAATTGGAAATGAAGGGAGCGAGCGCGACGGTATCAAGTGCTCAGCTTTCGAAGCTTATCAATGGCTTCTTCCGCGGCAACTCGTTGCTGAAGGAGATCCTGCAAAGCCTGCCGTTCCTTTTCAATGATATCCGCTGGGGCGCGACTGACGAAGGATTCGTTCGAAAGCCGGCTCTCCTTGCCTTGGATCTGCTTGACTAAATTCACCAGAAGCTTTTCGTTTCTTGCAATCTCGGCTCCCACGTCGATGAATTGAGAAAGATCGACGTACACATCCATTTCCGGAATGGAGACATGGGCATGCACAGAGGGAATCGCAGGTGATTCGCTCCACTGGACCGCGTATGCGCTCGCCATCGACTCGAGGAATCGTGACATTGGCGCAAGCAGCTGTTCGGTTTCTCGACTGCAACGAACCGAAAATCCAACTCG
>JALOQZ010000311.1 GCA_025459245.1 Pirellula sp. | reverse complement strand
TGTTCAACAACGCCCCGATTGCAGCTGCCATTCGCATGGGGAAACTGGAGAGCGTCGACAACTACATCTTGACCGGACGCAGCGATGGCATGATTACCATGGACGAATCGCTCCGAAGACTGGTTGCAGCCGGGTTGGTTCGAAAAGAAGTCGCCGATCTTTGGATGGTCGATCGGCCGTAGGACGAGACCCCACGAAAAGCCTGCCGAAAGCCATCGAGAACCGCGGCGAACGGGAGAGCTGCTAACGGTTTTCTGATAGGCCTAAATCTTGGTGGCAGGGCGTTTGGGTGGAGGAGGTTTGAGCATTCGAGCCTCTTCGTCTCGAGCTGGGGCTGGTGGGTTATTATTCGCTGGTCGATTGTTGTTACGAGGGGGAGGATTCAAATCGGTGAAGCTCTCTTCCCAGTCCCAACCGATGCGATGATCTAGCTCGCGGGAGGCGAGCAACGCCCAAGGAGTTCCTGGATGTTGTTCAACGACGCTTTGAAGAAGCTCGCGAGCAAGCTTCGCTTCCTTTTCAAGCTTGCTGTCTCCGCCGACGGAGTCACTCGGTTTGAGGTTCCATGTGTTGCTCTCTTTTTTCTCGAAGGGCATTCCTCGTTTGGCTTTGGCGAGCATGGCGTTGTATGACTCCGCTCGCACTTTTGCAGCGAGGGCCGTGCCATAGGAAAGATCAAAGCTTGCAAGCCATCGGGGGGATGTTTCGCGGGACCGAAACTTTTCGCCTTCTGCGAGGATCGCACACATTTGGAATAGTTCTGGGGCCAGTCGAGCTGACTCCTGTTGAGCCAGGGTCAAGTCGCGTATGAACGTCGCCTCTTCTCTTTTGATGAAGACTTGCTTTGGCTTATCGAGCGTACCGACTCGCGATAGCTTGGCTGCTTGAACCAGCGATGCTCGAAGGGGGCTCTTTTTGATTCGGTTCAAGTATTCCGAATCAGGCAAGTAATCGGGGCGGTAAGCCTCCATGACATCGGGAGAGAAGAAATAGCTCATTCGAGAAGCGAACGCTTCGACTTCGTTCGCTTGCACGCGTTGTCCGACTTTGCGATTGGGGTGGATCGAGAAATAGATACCTCCGGTTTCGTAACACATGCGCGAGAGAGCGTAAGGACCGAAACCGGAATCGATGACAGGTTCTTCGAAGTAGTTGTCTTGGTAGCCCAATTGAACGCGTTCGGGGACCAGGGTCTCGGGGCCTTGGTCCACTTGCCGCCAGTCGGGGGTTTGGTCGTATTTTGGATCGGGATCGACGAACTTGATGTAAGTGAACTCGCGGCCGAAGGGGGCTGGAACTCCGAGCACATGCGATTGGATCCCAAACTTTCGACAGACCGCGATTGCCTCCTCTGCGGCGGCGGTGTCATCGCCTCGCTCGTCGGTGATGGTGATGAGAACGACATTGCGTTCTGGATCATCCGGACCTCTCGACACTCGCATGGTTTTGTATTTGTCAGCGACCGTTTTTACTGCAGTGAAGACCATTTCCACGCCCGACTCATCGACTTCGATTCCGTCGATCGCTTTGCGGATATCAGCAAGGTCCGCGGTCGGGTTCTTGGTCAAGAATTTTACGTCTTGCCCAAAGGAGACGATCCCTGTGAGCAGAGGCTGGCTAAGGTCGATACCACCCGATCGTTTTTTCTTTTCCTCTTGGACAATCCCCAGTTCTTCGTAGATACGGTCAAAACGATCACGTATCTCATCGCGACGCTTCGCCATGGAAACGGAGCTGTCGAAGAGCCAAACCACCAAAGTTGGTCGTTGTTCGATAGCTTGAAGCAGTTCGTAGGTGATTCGATCGACCGCCCCATCGGTCCCAGTCACGCCAACGCCGGTCATCCCTTTCACGGCATTGGGAGCTTCGGTGATTCCGATTGCTTTTTGGATATCGATGGAAACATTCAGTTCGCCATTGTTGATCGAAACGTCGATGGGTGCGGAAGGAAGCTCAGAGATGACAGCGAGGGAGGAAGCAGTCGAAAGAGCCATGTCGGTAAGCCCTTCCGAGTTTGCTCCGATCTCCTCCGTAGGAGCTTCCGAGTAGGCCAATTCGCTAACCACGTCCAGGACAGGAGCCTCTTCGGCTGGGGGTGTCGACTGGATCAAGATCTGAAGTACTTCGGGTTGCGTTACAACCGTGTACGACGCCAGTCCGACGATGACTGCAACGTGGACCAGCATACTCACGAAGAAGGATTTGGTATCGGCATCGATCCAACTGCCGGAATCCTCGTCTTCCAACTCGCCCGCCGGCTGTTCCAGCTCACCTGCCTGCTCCTCCACATCGCCTGCCGACTGTTCCAACACGCCCGCCGGCTGTTCCAACACGCCCGCCGGCTGTTCCAACACGTCTGTCGACAGGGTTGCCTGTTCAAGGGCTGTAGTGGAATCGGTACTTTCCTCTGGTCTTCTTAGCATGGCCTTGGCATTTCCGAAAGGATAGGACCTGGGTGGAAACCGGTTGCGGGATGGAAAGCCCGCGCGTCGTTCGCAACCCAGTCCATTCTCGCGTCTGCGACTGGTGCGTTCAACAATCTAAAGTTCTTCAGCGCGTCGAAAATACTCACTTTTTCGGTCGGGTCTCGAAAATCGGTAAGGTCGGCTGGGTGTGCCACGGCGTAGATTTCCGAGCAAAAAACGCTTCGACGTGGATGACGACAGAAAAAGCAGAAAGTTCTTGCTGAAAACGCAGGCTTTTTAGGTAATCTAGACAAGGAATTCAGCCTGGAGAGGCGAGAACGTACAGAAACGGATTGCAGGTCGATAATGGTTTTGCCGTGATTCTTTCTTTGCGGAATTTTCCTTCCGGACCGATGCCATGGAACTCACTTCGCTCGAGACGCCCAAGTTCTCCATTCGTCAAGCCAAAGAGCTGGTCAAAGATCTTCACAAGCCGGTCGCTTGGATTTTCTGGACCGATTTTCTCTGCACGATTATCGCTGGCCATGCTTGTTTCTCGCTCAACGTGAACTCTTGGAGGTGGCTTGATCTGACTTCCCCTGTATCGTGGGGAATTCAGGCGGGGTTGTTTGTGGCCAACGTGTTGCTCTTTCTCCGCGCAGCTATGTTCACCCATGAATTGGTGCATTTGCCAAAGGAAGGGTGGACGGCGTTCCGAGTCGTGTGGAACGTCCTTTGCGGTATTCCCTTCATGATTCCTTCGTTCACTTACTATCCGCACATCGATCATCATCGTCGCAAGTCGTATGGGACCGAGGAGGACGGCGAGTACTTGAACTTGAGCCATCAGCCACCTAGCGCGATTGTTTGGTACATGCTCGGGACGCTGGTGACTCCGTTTGTCGGCTTGATTCGATGGGGAATTCTTACGCCGATTGCCTGGGTTTTTCCGCAGGTTCGCAAGTGGACTTTTGCGCGAGCCTCGACGATGGTGATGGATATTTCCTACGTTCGTCCCGAAGCGGGCGAGAAGGTATATCGAATCATGCGGATGCAGGAGGTCGCTTGCCTCCTCGTCGCTTGGTTCATCCTTTTGCATGGGCCTGTGATTGCGAAGACTTGGTTGGATCCCTTTTGGTTCTATGCCTACGCTGTGAGTGTCGCCATGATTGTGATGAACAATGTACGAACGCTGGGCGCCCACAGGTGGACCGGAGAGGGGTCTGAGCTTTCGTTTGAGCAGCAGCTTCTCGACTCCTGCGATTACCCCGATAGTCCTTGGTTCACCGAATTGTGGGGTCCGACGGGAACCCGCTATCACGCGACGCACCACTTATTCCCAAGTATTCCGTACCACAATTTAGGGAAAGCACACCGACGGTTGATGGCGGGGCTTCCTCAAGACAGCATCTTCCGCGAAACGGTGAAGAAGAGTTTGATTGCGGAAATAGCAAGCCTTTGGAAACGAAGTGCCGCATCGCAACGAACCGCTCCCAAGGTGTCAGGGTATCGCTCTGAGGGAATGTCGCAAGCCGCTTAGCGTTTGCAAAACGACTGCAAAATCTGCAGCCGCCGAGTAAACTTGGGGGATGGACCCTACCGACACGATCGATTCTATTCCCACGAGCACAGCGCAGCCTAACCTTCTTTACCGTTGCGTTTGCGGGACCGAGTTTCGGGTCGAGTTGAATCTTGGCGGGAAGTGCCCGGATTGCAGCCGATTTGTGCAGCCCGAGGCATTGAAGACGGCGATGAGCGCGACCGTCTCCATCACCAGCCTTGAAGAGCCATCTCATTTATCGTGCTTCGACCTGAACGACACGGATGAGTTGCCTCAGGAGCATTACGGGCACTTTCGGCTGGATCGCAAGCTCGGGGTCGGCGGGATGGGGTCGGTCTATCGAGCTCTCGATACCTCTCTGCAGCGATTTGTAGCGGTCAAGGTCATGCGGCAGCCAAACCAAACGGTGGATTCGCGCGTGGCTGCAATCTTGCGAGAAGCCATCGCGCAGGCGCGTTTGAACCACCCCAATGTCGTCACGATTTATTACGTCGGGCGCGAGGGGGAAGAGCCCTTTCTGGCGATGGAATTACTGCCCGGTCCCACATTGGCGGAAAAGTTAAAGCAGGACGGTAACATTCCCTATGCGGATGCTATTCGTTATGGCATTCAAGTCGTTTCGGCTTTGGATCACGCTTCTCAATTTGGGATCGTTCATGGAGATATCAAGCCTGCGAATCTTCTGCTGACGTCGGACAACAATATCAAGCTTTCCGACTTTGGGCTGTCCAGCAACACCGCTTCCGCGAATAAAACAGAGTCGGTATCGGGTACACCTGCTTACTTTGCCCCCGAGTTACTACAAAGCGCCAACACGATCCAGTCGGACATGTA
>JALOQZ010000310.1 GCA_025459245.1 Pirellula sp. | reverse complement strand
CGGTTTGTTTATCGCAGCTCGCGGGGTTTGGAAAAGCGTCTCAAGCAAACCTACCCAAGGAGGGATTCTCGAAAAGGTAACTTTGGCCCTGTTTGTACTGTCGCTCGGTTTTGCCACATTTGAATGGCTCGGAGAAAGTTATATTCGGCAAACGGGACTGGCCCGGGCTCTTTCCGGAAGCCTTGGCTTGGCTGGATGGATGGGATTGACCGTTGCTGCTTCCAAAGCATTGTTGCAGAAGCCGACCAAGAATTGGGGCTGGGGCTTGTGTGTTGCATTGATGACCATGTCCGGCAGTGGGATTTCCTACTGGTCGTACGAGCGATTCTGTCGGATGTTTAACCACTTCGTTATCTTTAACTTGGACGCTAATATTGGCGCGGTAACACCAAACAATGACTTTGAAGCTTTCGCCGATAACGGTGAAAAAGTGGAGCTCTTTAGCTTCAGTGCCGACGATCAACAGTTTGATGAATTCGCGGATGCTTTCTCATTAAGGTATCCTCGCTTTGAAAACGCGCTCATTGAAACGGCGGTCGCAGATAGGAACGCCAACTGCCATGGTTGGGTTTTTACAGAGGGACGATTCTTGCTGAGAGGTACGGGGGTGGAGACCATCCTCCGTGCAAACCGGTATGAGTTAGTTACAGAGCCCAAACCTCATGATGTCGTGATCTATCGAGATATCACTGGAAAGATCTTGCACACCGCGTTGGTGCAAGCGGTATTGAGCAACGGCACGGTGATAACGGAAAGCAAGTGGGGAATAGACAAGCGGGTTCTACACCGGCCAGAAGATCAACCTTATTCAGATCGCTTCGAATTTTATCGAACTTCGCGACCGTCCCATAGCATTCGCATTGCCGAAGCAAGCTCAAGAGAAGAGACAGCCACCCTCACATCAAACGTCACGATTCAAACCAACAAGGGCTTCTGAAGCGTCCTCACCAACGTTACACAATCGCTTGGGCTAGCTGCTCTGTCTCTTCCTGTTGGTTCAGGGAAGAGGACGAGCAACACTTCGATGCCAACGACTCGAAACTAAACTCCAGCTGCTCACTGGGGCGCGAGTTTTTGAACTCTTTGTAGAGCAAGCTTGGCTGGACGTCGTGGTTGTGTTGGTATTTTTCGCTGCAATACTCGCTGATTTGGCCGGTGACTTCATGAAAGAAGATCTGGCAGATGCGCAGTCCCGCGTAGATGCGGACGGGTTGGACCGCGAACATTTCGATGGTCCAGTGTCCGCAGAAGCCGGCATCTCCGAAGCCAGACGAGCAATGCACAAATAAGCCGAGTCTGGCAATCGAGCTTCGTCCCTCAATCATCGGGACGAGATTATGCGTTTCCGTGTGCTCGACAGTACGTCCCAAGTAAATCTGCCCTGGGCTCAGAATGATCCCTTCGTCCGGAATGGCGATTCGTCGAAAGCGGTTTGGCTGCTTTGCGTCCAAGACGACTTCTTCGTAGACCAGCAGTTCGTGGTGCAGCGAGAGGTTGTAGCTATTCGGATTCAGGCACTCCTCGTCAAAAGGAGTGATCCGAATATCGCTGCCCAGCCGGTTACGAATTTCTTGGCCCGAAAGAATCATCGCAAACGCCTTTGAGAAAGTGTCGCAGCAGACGCAAGGCCTGCCCATGAGTTCACCTTCTTCAAGATAACCGCTTGGGGGTGGTTCGATCCACCACCCAAGACGGTTTTTTGCAAGCTTTGTTCTGGTCACGCGCCCAGCAACATTCCGCATTCCTTCGCCAATCGCTTTCTTGCGACGTGCAAACGACGCTTGATTGTTCCGACCGGCGCGTCGAACGAGTCTGCCATTTCGATCAGACTTTGACCATCCAAATAGAAAGCGATCAGCGTCGCGCGATCGAGTTCCCCGAGTCGATCCAAACCGACGTGAACCTGTGTCGATCGTTCGTTGGAAAGGACGGTTTCGATTGGTTCCCGATCGTCGGAAAGCGTCGCCTCGAGGACCTCGTGATCGATCGCGGTTGGTTTAGGACGTCTCGTCAGCCGATTAATAGCCATTCGGTGAACGATCTGTCGGAGCCAACCTGCGAAGGCTTCGGGGGTCTGCAGTTGGTCGATTCTTCGGAAGGCTTGGATGAAGACATCTTGGCAGAGCTCCTGCGCTTCATCCCAGTTTCCAAGCCGCTTGTAACCGATGGACAGAATGTGCTGTTGGAATCGGTTATAGAGCTGATCCATAGCGTCTCGGTCGCCGCATTGTGCAGCCAGAACCAAGTCTCTTACGGTGTAGGTTGTTTGTTCGAAATCACATTCAGCGATAGACATCGATCGGACTCTCTCATTTGGCCTTCTCGATCCTAGATACGAAGAGATCTTCAACGATCTGGAGCGAGAGGGAGGGCTGTTGGTTGATCACGAGAAAGTCCTCCGACCCAGGTCAATATTTCCGGCTGCGGATGCGGAGGAGTGTCCCTGCCGCAAGCGAACGCTGGATGATTCTGCTCTGGATCGAACGGATCGCTAGGTTGCTCGAGGGAAGCTGCCAATCGGAGCCGAGTGATTTCCCCAGCTGATTGTGCCTTCGACGTCGGTCCTGCGAACCGCTGACTTTTCGTGTTGTCGCCTTTAGGTACGGTTAGGAATGGTCAGCGATGGCGATCGATAGCTGGCATTCCAAAATCGCTCTAACGAGAGCGGTTTCTAGGGGTTGGGTATGGGACTGGCTGTTGGACCGGCTGCAGTTGCATTCCGGATTTCCTCAGCCAACCTGACCCCCAGGAGTAAAACTCGGGGCGTTCAAGCCCCATCGATTTACTCGTCGTACCTAGGGTGCGTGTATGGAGATGACGCAAGAGGAGTGATGCGTTGACCACTGCCACGACTGCGCAATCTCGCACTACGGCGACTGCGTTGACAAATCGTTGAGCAATATTCACTTGACGCATGACATCCTCCCGTCGTCGTTAGACGCACCTTGAGAGATTCCTTGAAACAAAAAGAGGTGACCGAAACCCACTTGTTTGCAGGTCACCTTTCGCAACGGCTTTCCGGCCGTGTGCTGCATCAGACTATGGTATCGTAGGATTGGTTCGGAGGAAAACTTTTATTTTTTGGAAATTCGTCCAAATGGCAGCTTCTATGGTTCGGGACTGAGCCAGCAAAGGGCCGAAGAGGGGTTTGATTCGCCCAGTCCTCCCCGTCGGTCAGCGAAACCAAGAAGACAGCGGATTGCAAGAATAGACAGCTATGGAAAACGATATCTCAATTGGACAGCCCGGCGAACGATGCTCGCGGTCTCGATCGACTCCGGCCGATTGCCAACGGGCTATGGGAGGATGGGAACTGCTGCTGAGATGCTTGGGGGTTCCTGTTTTGCTGTGCTACCTTGCGATAACAAACACACAGTCTCTTTACGGCTGGCAAGGGGACAACAACGCTATCGATGGCAAGGTCGCGACGATCGTACCGGTCGATTTGCCTCTCGACGCGAGCAGAGAACAGCGGCTCCTGTCGACGTTGGAAGGTCTTTCCAATCGAGCGGGAGGTGTGGATCGTCAGATGGTGGTGCTCGAGTTTCGACGCGTCGGCTCGACGACTGCGGTCGGGGGAGAAGAGCCGGTCTTAGGTCGTGGAACTCCCTTTGAACGAGCTCTTTCAGTGGCGCGATGGCTGGCGGGCCCGCGTGGAGCGAGGCTCCGGACAATCGCCTTTCTTCCCGAGTCGATCGCGGGTCATGCCGTGTTGATCGCATTGGGCTGTGAAGAGATTGCGATGCCACTCGATGCCGAGTTTGGCCAAGCAGGAATCGAGGAGGCCACGCTCGACGCGACGGTGCGACAAGCTTATCTGGACATTGCCAATCGTCGCGGCAACATCATCCCGAGCGCTGCGGTACTGTCCATGCTGGATCCGAACGAGCCGCTTACTCGCATCGACCATATCGACGGCAAAGTGGAGTATGTAACCGCCTCGCAGTTGCGGGACCGGGAACGGAAAGCGGGCGAATGGAAAGAAGAGCAGTTGGTTCCTAATAACCAGCTGGGATGGTTTCGTGGCCAAGAGCTCCGCAGCTGGAGGTGGATTGCTTACGCAGCGAGCGATCGGGAGCAGTTGGCCAGCGTGCTTCGACTGTCCAAACCACTCGTGGAGCAGCCCACATTTGAAGGAGAGCGTATCGTCGTCCGAACGCAATTGACTGGTATTCTCAGCCCGCGGCACGTGGATCGGATGATTCGAGCGCTCGAACAAGGGCTAGCGGATGGCAAAGCCAATTTGGTTTTGATTGAATTGGACACACCCGGCGGCAGTTTGGTCGAAAGCCTTCGATTGGCTCAATACTTGGCGAATATCCCTGCCACGCAGGCGGAGGTGGTCTGTTACATCGGGAACGCTGCACGCGGCGATGCCGCATTGGTTGCGCTCGCATGTGATTCCGTATTTATGCATCCAAATGCGTTGCTGGGAGGCCCAGGAGAAGCCTCGATTTCCCCTGAGCAATGCAGGGAGCAACGTCCCTCCATCGAAGCTTTAGCAAGGGAGAGCGGACGCAGTGTTGGGGAGTTGTTAGGGTGCTTATCGAGCGAGATTCCAATTTTTGAATTCAGCTCATTCGATGGTCGTTCGCAGTTGAATAATCCTGATTGGCTCGTCGATGATCCTCAGGTCGCGCAGTGGAACCGAGGCGATGAAGTCTCGTTTGAAGGTGGGCTGACGTATGATAAGGCTCGAATGCTTAACATGGCTGTCGACAATCCGGTATCGATTGAGATGGTGGGGAGTCGCTACGGTGTGGAAGCCTTGCCCGTACCGCTGAAGACGAATGCGACCGAACAGTTTATCGATTGGTTAGCCGGGCAACTGTGGAT
>JALOQZ010000309.1 GCA_025459245.1 Pirellula sp. | reverse complement strand
GAAGGAGTGGTCAGCAATCGGATTGATCAAGACCTCGTTACGGGAAGATTGAAACCGCGACAATCGAGAATTCTCCAAGGACAAATCTCGGGGATCATGGAACACGAAGGAGGACGTGAACCAACTGTCATTCGTGTTACCAACCCACCGTCGGGTTCCATCGCTGACCGAGCCCGCATTCAGATCGATTGGGGGAGCAATACGAAAGAAGACGCCTCAACCGAACAATCCGCTTCGAAGACCCATGCCGTCGTCGAGAGGATGAAGCTGGACACGTCGAGTGTTGCGATTCACCTATCTCTCGAGCAGCGATCCAAGGATGAATGCCTGTCCCTTCAATCGAGCTGGGATGCGACCAAGACCGTTTCCAAGATCCAATTGACACCACCGTTCGTGGAACGGCAGTTTTACACCCTGGGACTTATTGAGCCTGCGACCAACGATTCGCAACCGGCAGATGGCCCTCTAATTGAAGCGACTCGTTCAAGCGAACTCTCGGCCACCCACGCGATCACCGATCCCTCTGCGCTCGATTTTAGCGACCAGAGTCAGGTCCACTGGGAACTGAGATCGGACCAAGTTGACACGTTGGCGGTTTGGTTCAAGGTGCAGTGGTCGCAACGCGTAGAACGCCTGTTGGAGAAAACCGAGACTCAGTCCAAATTAGCCGTTTCCCAAGAGAGCGAGAATCTACAGCGACGTTCTCAGCAAGTCGATGAGGTGATGACTCAAAGACAAACCGAATGGAGCAAGCAGCTTCAGGATTTGACTGTCCAAGTGACGGAATTCGAAGGACAACAATTGCGAGCCCGAAATCATTCGTCGACCATCACGCGCTAGTGGAGCATGAGAGCGGTCTTACTAGCGACCCGAAGGAAGTTCCCAAAACGCCGGGTCCCTACCGTTGACCACACCATCTACGCGTCGTTCGATATCCCTCATCGCTGGATGATCTGAATAGAAAACCGCACCGGTTTCGATGCCTGCCTCTCGATACTTCCGAACACGATCCTGCACCGATGAGAACTGTGCGATCCGCGGCAAGAGAACTACCCAGACCGCGACAGCAGCGGCGATGGTGCCCCACAAGTAAAACTGAGCTCTCCAGCGTCGGCTCATTTATAGAGCAGCTCCATCGCATTGGGGTAGAGCTTTGTAAATACGAACCAAGCCATCAAGAAAGAAAGGGTCAAGTTGAAAGCTTGCCCGACAATGTATAAAACAACAGGCTTCCCCGAAGCAAGCATATGTTTGTACTCGCGAAAGTTGCTTTCAAGCCCGATGCTGACGAAGGCGAGGCAGAAGAGCCATTCGCGAATCGATTTCGTCGCTCCATCGACGATGCTACTGACGAACATCCTTCCCTCGATCCCTTGCGACTGGACATAGGAAAGAATCAGCGAGATGCCGAGAAACCCAAGTGTGAAGCGTGGGAATCGTTTCCAAATCTCCGAAACTTGGGGTTTGCGGCTTGTGGTGTCTCTTTCCACGAAGGAAACCCAATAGAGAGCGACGCCAAAGGCGATGACACCGATCAAGATGTTTTGAATCATTTTGACGGTGGCTGCGACATCTTTTGCCTTGTCCCCAACCAATTCCCCCGCGGCGGCAACAGCTCCGGTGGAATCGATCGTACCTCCAATCCAAGCACCACCGATGATCTCTCCCATGCCGCTCCACGCGACAACGTAGGGTTGCACAACAATCATGATGACGGTGAAGATGAGGGAGAGTCCAATAGCGAGCGAGAGCTCTTCTTTCTTCGCCTTGCATGCGGCGGCCGTAGCGACAGCAGCAGAAACCCCGCACACCGACATGTCAGCGGAGATCACCATATTCAGGGATTTCGAGGGTATCTTCAGCACGTACTGTCCAAAAAGATAAGTCCCGATAAGGACAATGGGAGTAACCACCCAGGAGATAAGAATTCCAGGCACCCCCAAGGCGAGCAGTTTGTTAAACAAGACCTCGGCACCGAGGAGCACCAAACCGGTCTTAATGTAAAGCTCGGTGCGAGCACCTGGCTCAAGCCACCCGGGAAGACCGGTCGTGTTGCTAACTAACAAACCGAGCAAAAGCGCCCACAATGCGTACTCAAGGTTATAGGCTTTAATTACGTCTTGGCCTGCCAGCACATAGGACAAGACAGCCATGCAGAACACAACAGCGAACGCTATTCCAAACCTCATTGCTGACTTGCCCATCACCCGAACAGCGAACATCAGCAGAACCAAGAGGATTGCGAAGGTGATTGCCAAACCGGAGTAGATGGGAACACCCTTCTTCAGGAACGCATCCAAGGGGTTCGAGGTCCAGTCGCCGGGGCGAACAAGCCAGTTTTTAAATGGCATAGGGGCAAGCTTGGCTTCAATCCCTTTGGCTTCTCCCTCCAACGCTTTCTTTTCATCTGCGTAGCCTTCAGCATTCGGATCGAGTTTCGCGATCTGCTGTTTGACCATCGTCGATTTGGCAACCAGCTCTTGGTAGTCCAAGGGCCGCATCATCCATGACCAGAGACCAACCGATCCGATGATGAACACAGCGACAAGGATCGTGACGTAATCTTCGATCCGGTACCAAGGACGATGGGCTACGGTCGCTTGGACAACGGATTCACCCGAGTTCCCTGCACTCATTACGAAAGTCCCAAACGAGATGAAAATGAAAAAAGCCGCCCATGGAATTGTTCCATGAGCGGCTCGGCATTCTAACATATCGATGCCCCATCGGGACGGTCGATAACGCAGGTCTGACTGGACTATGGCTGAATCGGGAGACCTGGGAGACTCACTCCGCCTGGAAGTCCCGACTCTCCTGCGCCAGCCGCAGCCGTCTTTGGCTGGACCAAGTCCTTTTGAGCGACGCGTAGCTTGTTGAAGTCCGCTTCGCTAATCACGTAGTACCAATCCGCGAATCGTCGATTGAGTTCATTCACTTTCGACTTAGCCGCGTTCATCTTTTCTTCACGTTGCTCGATCTTGCGAGTGTTCTCTTTCGTGATTCGTTCGCGAGCAGCCTCCAAACGCTCTTTCCACTCCTCGTCCGTGATCTCTTGCGCGGAGGGCTTGGTTTCTGTAGAGGCGGGGGCGGGCGTTGCGGTTGGCTCCTGTGCAGGAGTTGCGGCGGGGTCCGCGACAGTATTTCCCTCTTGGACCGTTGCAATCAACTTTCCATTAGGGACGCGAACAGACGCTTGATCGCTCTTAGGATCCTCCGCTGGCTTAGGTTCGGCCGGCGGTTCTGCTGGTGTAGTTTCCGATGCAGGCTTGTCGCTCGGTGCATCCGTTTTGGGTTGTTCGGTTGGTGCAGGGGTTGGTTCGGAGACAGGAGGCGGAGCCGTTTCGCCTGTTCCAGGTGCGGATACAGCAGGGGCCGCGCTGGCAGCTCCAGCAGCCTCTTTCAACGCCTCCAACGATTTGAGCTCTTCAACGGACTCAGGAACCTTTTCCAGTTGTGGCTGCGGGTATTTGGATTCGTCCAACCGTGCAGTAACGAGAAGGAATCGATTGATTGAAACAGAGTCCTCTTTACCATCCTCGGCAGCTTCATTGATATCGGCGCTTGCGGAACCGCCGAACCGGAGCAAGTACTGGACGCCGTCGTTCAGCGTGACTTGCAGCTCGCCGCTCTTGGAATAGAAATCGACGACCGATCCATCCTTTTGATTTGGATTAGGATAGAAGCCTCGTCGAGCGAGGGAGGTGAGGGCTTCATTGCTGAGAACCGATTTGTCTCCCTTCAAGTCGGCCGCGAGACCTGATGGTTTCTTGGTCACGTCCGCGATCTTCAGATTATCCAACGTGTTCTTGATCTCATTCAGCTTGACGGAATTGAGTTGCTCCTCGGCTCCGATGACTTTCTCTGCAGGGCTTCCTGCTTCGAAGGAAGTGATTCGATTTGCAATCCATTGGTTGGCCGTGCTTGAAAAAGTTAGATCCGCTTCGTAGTTCCGGCTCAAGACCATCCCTTGTTCGGTCGGGACGATTTGGTAATCGCGCACGCCGATCGTTTCGATGTCGTTGCTGCTCAGTTTCAGTAGATCGGGCTCGATCCACGATTTGAATTCCGTCGTTAGCGGGGCAGAATCGAGTTCACATACGTAAATCAAATCTTCCGAAGGGACTCGGACGAATCGTTTCTTGCCGTCGACTTCTTTGCCGATGATCAAGTCGGCGAGCATTTCCCCCTTTTCATCGCGAAGCTGGACGAGCATGCCGACCCCTTCGCCCCCTTCTGCTTCCTTTTGCTTGTTCGGCTCGACAACACCAAACAGCGTTTGGTCGCTTCGCTTTTCACTGGCGACGTCAATCACTTTGAGACCGACGAACAAGGTGGCAGCGTCTGCCATTTGTTTCGAAGCGTCGGCTGGATAGCTTTCGTGGGATGGAATGGTCCAAAGCCCAGACTTGCGATCCTTTGAAACTTCAAACTCGTCGAAAGCTTCTTTCGAGTTGTCGTACCTCAAGATCTTGAGCGATGCCGCCTCGAGCGGGTCGGTAAACTTCTCGAACAGAGTGGCACCGATGCGATTATTCGCCGTTGAGACATCGGTCGTCACTCGATTACCAGTCACCCAAGCCAGCAGAGCGACCGCGCCCGCGATCAGGGCAAATACTGTTGTTTGGGGGGCACAAACACAGCTAGCAGTTTGTAGTAATTTTGGATCTTGGCAATCGCTTCATCCGCTTCCCGTCTCGCGTTGCGGATCCCCTGATCGCGTACTCGCTGGAGGCGTTCCTTCTCCACACGGAATCGCTTCACCGTGTTCTGCTGCTTAATCGCTTGTTGCTGACGAACTCGCTCGAGATCGGCGAACTGCGATGCGTCGATGCTACCGCCCGAAGCGAGTTTGTCGATTCGCTCTTTGAATTCGCGTTCCGCCTTCGCATTCTCATCCTCGGCCTGGGCAATCGCCTCGGTAAAGTTCTTACTGAACTCCGCTCGCTTCGATGCCTCGATTTGACGAGCTTTCTCCGCCTGAGCCTCGACCAGCTTCAAGGTGCTAAAGGTCGGAACGTGTCGTCGCACCTGAGGATACTTCGTCTCACCTGCCAACACATCGATCGCATTGAGAACAAAGGTGATGTTCTGGAATTGGAACTTGATATCCTCCAACATTTGAGGACGGTTTCGGATATCGACGAAGGTG
>JALOQZ010000308.1 GCA_025459245.1 Pirellula sp. | reverse complement strand
GGTGAGCCCCCAACGTTGGGCCAAACGATGAATATGGGTGTCAACTGGAAACGCCGGATGGCCAAAGCCTTGACTCATGACCACAGAAGCCGTTTTGTGCCCGACACCTGGCAATTCCTCGAGCAACTCAAAGGACTCGGGAACCGCTCCACCGTACTTATCTACAAGTATCTGCGATAGCTCTCGGATCGCTTTCGACTTTTGAGGACTCAATCCACAGGGTTGAATGATCGCTCGAATCTCTTCGACCGATTTGTTGCTCATGTCGTGCGGGTTGTCCGCCAGCTTCCAAAGACTGGGCGTGACTCGATTGACCATTTTGTCAGTGCACTGAGCACTGAGCAACACCGCGACCAGAAGCGTGTAAGGATCTGTATGATCCAAAGGGATCGGTGTCTCCTGGTGCTTCGAGAAAACTCTCTCGTTATTTACGAGTTCGCTCGATCGTCAACTCATCTACGTCCGCAAACCCGTCTTTGTTGGCATCCACCTTCGTAAAGTCACCTGACGAGTTGTAGGCCTTGTACTCATCAATATCAAACTTGCCATCGCCACTTTTATCGTAGCGTTTGACACGGCCTTCGACCCATGCCCTCATCTTTGGATCAACTCCACCCGCAGAAGAGCCACCTCCACTGGCACTGCTCCCGCTGGCGGGCGACGCACCTCCAGCGGTGCCGGTACCGGAACTAGCCGTTGCGCCGGAGCTCGAACTGCTGGATGAAGGGCTGCTGCCGGAACCGCTTCCGGAACCAGGGATATGTCCGTTCTTGTGAGCGGCCAAGCATTCTTTGGCGGTGATGAAGCCGTCCAAATTGGCGTCGAATCGAGCATAATCTTCGATTGCTTCTGCCGACGGTCGCTTTACGAATTCGTCCATCGAAACTTGATTGTCGCCATTGACATCATAACGAGCGAACCATTCAGGTAGTCCTGCAGGTCGTTTGAGT
The DNA here is from genome assembly GCA_025459245.1 of Pirellula sp. Taxonomy (GTDB): domain Bacteria; phylum Planctomycetota; class Planctomycetia; order Pirellulales; family Pirellulaceae; genus JBKCUI01. Next base: position 4,304 of record JALOQZ010000308.1, on the reverse strand, counting down.
TTCCCGTCTCGATCGGTCAAACGATAGCTGGCAATTTTCTCGAATGGATTGGGGGCTTCTTTCTTTTCTTCTCGTTCGCGGTCTCCATATCCCTGTCGATCCCGATCGCTGCGGCTGTCTCTGGAATCGCGGCTATCTCCGCCGCTGCTTGATGAGCTAGACGATTCCATTCGACGCTTTGCGTATCGAACCGCCAACTCGTCACGAGTCAATTTACCATCCCCATTCTTGTCGTACTGCATGGGGGAATCGGACCAGCGTCCATCGCGGAGCTCGGCTTCGTCCAAAACCGAGTCTCGATTTCGATCGTACCTTTGAATCCGCTCATCTGCATCGCGAAGGTCTTGCTCATCGACGCGGATGCTAGCCGCATTCGCATTCATCCCGAAACCAGGCACGGGAGGCCGCTCTAACTTGACTCCAAACCCCGGGACTAAGACCGAAGGGCCGGTCGCTACTTCGTCGCTTGTTGAGGAACTGCTCGAGCTGCCACCTCGCATCTGCTGAAAAGATTCGGTGATCGTCGAAAGGGGAATCGGTTTGGACAAATCGATCTTAGGATTGCTTCGAGCCATTCTCTCCAGCATGAACCTGGCAGGGCCCTCCATTTCGTCGGCGTCGATCATGCCATTTCCGTTGCGGTCCATCCGCCCCAAAAACATGGACGGATCGAATCCTCCGCCAAAACCCTCACGACCACCGTCGCGTCCGCCATCCCGTCCGAAATCGCGGCCACCATCTCGCGAGCCCCAGCGGCTGGAAAACCCTCCCTCACCCATTCCTGGAGGGCCGCCGCCCCCCCAGGGTGGAGATCCGCCGCCCCAAGGTGGCTGAGCCGAGCTTTCCGGGGCCGAAATCGATAAACCGCCCGCAACCAGCAGTAGGTATCCGATTAGTTTTCGCATGGTCGACTCAAGTCCTGGAAGGGTGTTTGAAAAGCAAGGGGGCCTGCGGTCGCATTAGCCTGACCCATTTTAGCTAGGCGTAAATCCTACGCCTACAGAAAACACCGGAACCGTCACTTTGTTTCGATCGTGGCTCGGAACCTTCCCTACTTGGTCCTCCCCCGCGAGCCGAGTACCATCACGGCATGAACCTTTCACCGATGATGAAACAGTACGAAGAAGCCAAAGCGGTCAGCGGCGATGCGATCCTCTTTTTCCGGATGGGGGACTTTTACGAGCTTTTTCACGAAGATGCAAAGACCGCTGCCCGGGTGCTGGGACTGACCCTTACCAGCCGGGACAAAGGGGAGAATCCAGTCCCCATGGCCGGATTCCCGCACCACCAATTGGAGGGGTATCTCGCCAAACTGGTCCGAGCCGGCCATCGCGTCGCGGTTTGCGAGCAAATGGAGGATCCGTCGCAGGCTAAAGGGATTGTTCGCCGGGAAGTCCAGCGCATTGTCTCCGCCGGGACGCTCACCGACGACGCGCTCCTCGATCCTCGAAGCGGAAACCTGCTCCTTTCGGTCTACCAGCCCGCCCCCGGAAAATCGGGGGCCGCCTCCGCTTGGATCGGACTGGCTTGGGTCGAACTCTCGACGGGCCGCTTCGAAGCAGGTGCTTTCCCGGTCTCGAGTTTGGCCGACCAAATCGCTCGACTCGAGCCGGCCGAGATATTGATCCGGGACGACGATTCGACTCTGACGCGAGATGACTACGAGAAATGGTCGCTCACACGTCGCCCCGCTTGGCAGTTCGGCTTTGAAGAATCCCAGCGGATCCTTCATCAACATTTCGGTGTCCTCGACTTGTCCGGCATGGGTTGGGAACTCCGTGATGGGGCCGAAGCCAATGATGTGCGCTTTCAAGATTTGCTCGCTGTTAGCGCCGCAGGTGCCGCGATGGCCTACCTTCAAGAAACGCAGAAATCTTCCCTGGATCACATTCTGCAATTGAATCCGGCTCGATTGAGCAAGTCGCTGGAGATCGATTCCGCAACACGTAGGTCGTTAGAGCTAACACAAACCATTCGAACAGCCTCTCGAGATGGTTCGCTTCTCGAAGTCCTCGACAGGACGGTGACCTCCATGGGGGCTCGACGATTGTCGCAATGGCTGGCTTCGCCTCTGATTTCCAAAGAGCAGATCGAGCTTCGTTTGCAAGCGGTCGAAGAATTTACCAATGACGATCGTTTGCGCAACTCGCTTCGCGCGATGCTCTCCGATATCTATGACATCGAACGCTTAACAGCCCGAGTGGCAACAGGCCGATGCAGCCCTCGCGATTTGAAACAGATGGGACGCTCTCTGGCGCAACTGCCCAAAATCAAAGCGCTACTAGAAGAACGCTATGCCGCTCGGCTCACCCAACTACAACAGCGCCTCGATTTACTTCCCTCACTCCGCGATCATTTGGATGCAGCGCTCGAGGAAGATTGCCCGCTGCAACCCAAAGACGGCGGTTACATTCGCCCCGGCTACGACGCTCGACTCGATGAGTTCCGTCAGCTCGCGACGGGTGGTAAGGATTGGATTGCGCGCTATCAAGCGGAACAAATCCAATCCACCGGCATAACCAGTTTGAAAGTCGGTTTCACCTCCGTCTTCGGCTACTACCTTGAGATAACCAACACCCATCGCGATCGCGTTCCACCGAACTACATTCGAAAGCAAACACTGAAGAACGCGGAACGATATATCACGCCCGAATTGAAAGAATACGAAGAGAAAGTCCTTACCGCGGACGAATCCGCGAAGTCGTTGGAGTTTGAACTTTTTCTAGAGCTAAGGCAACTGGTTCACGCACAAACACCGACGTTGCAGATCAACGCAGCGATCTTGGCCGAGCTCGATGTGCTCGCCTCGCTCGCAGAGCTTGCTGTGAAACAAAGCTACGTAAAGCCCACGATTACCGAGGAGCCGATTCTCGAGATTTACGAGGGGCGGCATCCTGTTCTCGACGCAACGCTTCCGAAAGGGACATTCGTTCCCAACGATAGCATGGTCGGCGCAGAACATGGTTCGGTATTGCTGATCACCGGCCCGAACATGGCAGGTAAAAGCACCTACATCCGACAGACAGCACTCATCGCGATCTTAGCTCAGATCGGAAGCTATGTTCCTGCGAGAAAAGCGACCATCGGGATTACCGATCGGCTCTTCGCTCGTGTCGGTGCCAGCGACGAACTCTCCCGCGGACAAAGTACATTCATGGTGGAGATGGTCGAAACAGCGAGAATTCTCAATACGGCGACGGAACGCTCGCTGGTGATCCTCGATGAAATCGGACGAGGGACCAGTACGTACGACGGTCTCTCTTTGGCTTGGGCCATCGTCGAGCAACTGCACGACACCAATCGATCGCGCACGCTGTTCGCAACGCACTACCATGAACTCATCGACTTGCAACGCTCATTGCCTGGAGTGCGAAATTGGAACGTATCGGTCAAGGAATGGGATGACAATGTTGTCTTTCTCCATCGCATCGTCCCTGGCGGTGCGGATCGAAGCTACGGAATCCACGTGGCCCGGTTAGCGGGTGTACCCAAAAGTGTGAACGATCGAGCGAAAGAGATCTTAAGCCAACTGGAAGCAAGCCATCTGAATAAGTACGGTCAATCCGTTCTCTCACCACCTCGCAAGAAAGCGAATAGCTCGATCCAAATGACTTTGTTCGAATGGAAAGAAAACGCTGTCGTCGAACAGCTGCGCAACGTCGCGATCGAACAGCTTACCCCGATCGAAGCTATGCAAACTTTAATCGAGCTCCAGCGACTTGCTCGCGAAGGATAAGCTCGCGGCTAGCGTCTAAGGATGCATCTCGGCGGAACAGTTTGTCCTGGCGATACGCTCGGTGCTTTCATCCGTGTTTCCCAGGGGAGCCAGATCGTACCCAGCGTCGCGGTGTCGAGAAATGTAACTCGATCGGATGAGCGGATCGGGATCGCCGCAAAACTGTCGATGTGGCGTTCGAGAAAAGAAGATGCACGCGTTGATATCAGACTGGCACGAACCGGCACCACCATCTGACACACCCCGAAAGCAGGATCGATGCGTTCGATAAGCGCGTAATCAACCGGTGCCTTTCGGAGAGTTTCCATCCATGCGACGGATGCGCGTCGCTCTTCCTCCGACCAATCCTCATCGGGCAAGGGGAAAAAAGAAACAAGCCGACTCACCGAAGCTGCATGCGAAGGATGGAGTTCATGGTTCGAATGGATGCCCAATGTCTGTACACGAACCGATATTGGACGGCTCTTATCCTCGGAAGGCAACTCTCGCAGCCCTTTCTCGGCCAAGAAGGAGCTGGGAATTCGCAATAACGTATCCCCTTCGCGAATGCGAATCGCAGCTGCTCCTC
>JALOQZ010000307.1 GCA_025459245.1 Pirellula sp. | reverse complement strand
GGAAAATATGTTGGCTGGCGCACCGTGATACTCCCCTATCTCGAGCAATCTAACGTTCGAGACCTCTATCGAATTGACTTGAATTGGTGGGAAGGAACGAATCTCGCCGTGGCAAGCATTCCAATGAAAACGTTTGTCTGCCCAAGCACGCCTTCGATTCCATCGGTCACTGCCGCGATCGCAAAGTCTCCTCGCCCAGCGCTCCTATTTGATCCCCCTCTGGCGCGCGCCGACTATGAAGCGGTGCAGGGCATCCAGCCTTCGTCGATAGCCATCCCGATTTACAACGCGACCAATCGGTTTGCAGTGATGCACCGCAACTCCAGGAACAACTTTGCTTCGATTGTCGATGGATCATCGAACACCATTATGGTCGCCGAAACGGCAGGCAGGCCAACCGTTTTTCGAAGGAGGGCGGCTAGTACAAGTGCTACCAACGATCAGGGGATCGGATGGGCCGATAGCGAAGGAGCGTACAGTCTCGACGGTAGTAGCGTGGATGGTACGCGAGAAGGATGCACGCCATCCCAAGGCTGCACCGCGGCAATGAATGTTCGAAACGATAACGAACCCTATAGTTTTCACACTGGCGGCGCGAGTTTTCTATTTGCCGACGGTCATGTCTCCTTTCTCGACCAACAGATAGAGCTTTCCATTCTCGCCGCCCTGTGCACGAGGGCTGCTGGTGAAATCCAATCCGAACCTTGAGCTTGGTTTCGAAGTCCTTTGAATCGCGGCGATAATCCCTTTTCAACTTGCGGACGATCGATTCAATTAGTGGCCTCAAACAGTGGCCATTTCTCGCGCCAAATCAATTCGAAAGGAACTTATGGGCGTCTCGGTTGGAATCATCGACTACCAGATGGGAAATCTGCGTAGTGTCGCCAAGGCCATTGAGAAAGTGGGAGGAACCAGCATCGTTTCTTCCTCTCCTTCGGAGCTTGAAAAAGCAACCCACTTGATCCTGCCAGGCGTCGGAGCATTCGGCGATGCGATGAGAGAATTGTCCGAAAGGAACTTGATCCCATGGATTCGAGATTGGGTGAGCAGCGATCGCCCCTTTCTCGGGATCTGTCTCGGGATGCAGCTCCTTTTCGATTCCAGCGAAGAGGGGGGGACTCACCTAGGCCTCTCTATCCTCCCTGGCAAGGTCGTCAAATTTACAAACGCACATCGCCCCGATACGGAGCACCGAAAAATCCCTCATATGGGCTGGAATCAAGTAACATCAACGATCGATCCAGACCCCATGTTGGAGGGAATCCCGTCCAATCCTTATGTCTACTTTGTCCATAGCTACTATGTCGTTCCGGCAGATCCTGCAGTAACGTGGCTAACGTGTGATTATGGCCAGAATTTTTGTGCTGCGGTGCGACGGAACAAGATGCTTGCGACGCAATTTCACCCAGAAAAAAGTCAAGCCGACGGACTGCGACTTCTCGGTAACTTCCTGCGGCTCGATGCTTAGGGAAACCGACCCCTCCTACCTTTCAATCCCTCACCCCACGTCATTGTGTCGTGGCGGCAATCGCGTCCTTTGAAGAAGCTATCTGACATTTTCAGACTAAACTTGATTGTGGTTTTCGGCATGCAAAGATGTCTTGTAACCCTGGCGCTTCTCTATTCCGAACCGCGCATTCCCCACCCTTGATCCCGTCTTTGCTATCGCGCATCGGCGAAGACCTGTCTCCCACCCTACAGTTCCAGCTTCGAACGAGCATTGAATGACGGCTCCAATTACTGGCTCCTCCAATAGGAAATGGCTCTGGCTCAGCATTGTGGCGATTGCAGCTGCCGGAACTTGGTTTGCCTTTCGCTGGATCGATTGGAAACGAGGAGAGTCGGCGGGGACGCTAACCAAATCAACGGATCGCAAAAAGCAGCCGGCGAAAGTTGCAATCTGCATTCCACTGCTGAAACCCATTGTTGAATGGGATGAATTCCCTGGTCGGTTAGAAGCGGTCGAATCGGTGGAAGTCCGATCCCGAGTGAGTGGCTATCTTAAGATCTCGAACTTCAAAGAAGGTCAAAAGGTAGAACGAGGCCAAGTACTTGCAGAGATCGATCCCCGACCATTCCGAGCGGAATTGAAGCGAAGCGAAAGCAACGCGTTAGAGTCTCAGGCCAAATTGCAGCAGGCGATTACCGCGATCGATCAAGCCAAGGCAGAAGCGGAAAGAGCGGCAGCGCGACAAGAGCTAACTCGAAAGCAAGTCGAACGGATGCGATCGCTTCGACTGCAAAACGCGGTGTCACAGGATGAGCTCGATGTTGCGGAGGCAGCGGCCATCGAAGCGGAGGCCAACCTTGTTGTCGCGCGGAGTAGCATCAAATCTGCCGAGGCGAATTTCACTGCCGCAGAGGCGGGAGTCGAAATCGCCGATGCTGCCGTGAAGATTGCAGAGCTGAATCTATCGTATACCCAAATCATCGCACCCATTTCAGGCTTGATCGGGCAACGCTTCATCACCGAAGGCAACATGGTGAGCGGTGGTACAAACGAATCGACGCTTATCACGACCATCGTCACGACCGATCCGATTCACTGTTACTTTGATGCGGATGAGAATACCTATTTGAAGTACACCAAACTCGCCAAGGACGGAATTCGGCCCAGCAGTCGCGACGTTCTCAACCCTGTCTATGTCGCACTCGCAGATGACCGAAAGTCCTTTCCATACAAGGGGCATATGGACTTTGTCGACAATCGTTTCGACCGACAGACAGGCACCATTCGCGGCCGAGCGATTCTTCCCAATCCCGATTCAACGCTGGCTCCGGGAATGTTTGTTCGCTTGAGATTGCCCGGCGGCCCGGAGCGGGAGACTCTTTTGATACCTGACAAAGCTGTAGGCACGGACCAAGCCGAAAAATTCGTCATCGTAGTCAACGACAGAAACATTGCTGAAAAGAGATTTATCAAGCTTGGCCCAATTTCCCATGGCCTTCGAATCGTACGCGAAGGTTTGGATGGAAACGAAAAGGTCGTTGTGAGTGGTCTTCAACGAGTTAAACCAGGTGGGGAAGTGGAAATCGTTGAATCAGAGGATGTGCTCTTTATCGAAGACTCACTGCCAGACACTTATCAGCCTTACACTCGCGAAGATGCCATCGTTCCCGAAAAACTCCCGGCAGCTAATGCTGTTGAGAATGCCGAGCCGAGTAGCGAGTCTCCCCAAAGCGATGCCAACGATTCAACTCCACGCGCCCCCAAATCAGGGAGCTAAGATCGATGCGCATTGCTCAGTTCTTCATCGACAGACCGATCTTCGCGACAGTCATCTCGCTCGTGATAGTTATCGTCGGCGGCATAGCTTACTCCAATCTTCCGGTCGCTCAGTATCCAGACGTGGTCCCACCCACCATCGTCGTTCGTGCAACCTATCCAGGGGCGTCACCTGAAGTCATCGCGGACTCCGTTGCCACTCCCATTGAGCAAGAGGTCAACGGTGTAGAAGACATGCTTTACATGTCATCCCAATGCACGACCGATGGGGCCATGGCCTTGACGGTCACATTCAAATTGGGGACCGATCTCAACGTCGCTCAAGTACTCGTACAGAACCGAGTGGCGGTCGCGTTGCCGCGCCTCCCGGAGGAAGTGAGACGATTGGGCGTGACAACCATCAAATCTTCTCCGGATTTGCTATTGGTCATCCACTTAACTTCTCCAGAAAGTAAATACAGTCAGCTCTATGTGGGTAACTACGGGCTGATTCAGTTGCGGGATGCTTTAGCCCGCGTTGAGGGTGTAGGAGATGTGAACATCATCGGCCTGCGCGAGTACAGCATGAGAATCTGGCTCGATCCCGATAAGCTCGCTCACTTGTCGATGACGGCAGGGGATGTTCTGAGCAGTTTGCAGGAACAAAACATTCAAGTCGCATCGGGGGTGATTGGTCAGCGTCCTGTTCCGTCCGGGGGCGCTTTTCAACTATCGGTGAACACATTGGGGCGACTTGTCGAACCGGAGCAATTTGAAAACATCATCGTTCGATCTGGTGAGGATGGCCGAGTCGTTCGTGTAAGAGATGTCGCTCGCATCGAGCTCGGGGCTCGCGATTATTCATCCGATGGGAATCTCGACAACAATCCCGCAGTTGCGATCATCATCGCCCAACGCCCAGGTTCCAATTCCCTCGCGACAGCTGAGCGCGTCGAGGGTTTGATCGCTGAGTTGTCGAAATCGTTTCCGGAAGGAATCGAGTACAAGATTGTGTATAACCCCACCGTGTTTGTTCGCGAGTCGATCGAATCGGTTGTTGACACTTTGTACGAAGCGGTTGCTCTGGTCGTCATTGTCGTTCTGGTGTTTCTTCAAAACTGGCGGGCAAGTCTCATCCCTCTCTTGGCCATTCCGGTATCGTTGATCGGAACCTTTGCAGCCATGTCGGCTTTTGGATTTTCCCTTAACATGCTTTCGCTGTTTGGGTTGGTCCTGGCAATCGGAATCGTTGTCGACGATGCTATTGTGGTCGTTGAAAACGTAGAGAGGCATATCGCGGACGGGCTTGCGCCCTATCAAGCCAGCTACAAGGCAATGGAGGAAGTAACACCTGCCGTGATCGCAATCGCGGTCGGACTCTCTGCCGTCTTCATACCCACTGCTTTTCTCTCGGGATTAACTGGCCAGTTTTTTAGGCAGTTTGCGTTAACCATTGCTGTATCAACGATGATATCGGCACTCAACTCGCTTACACTAGCTCCTGCTTTATGCGCCATTCTCTTGCGCCCGCACGATGCACCTAAAGACTGGTTTAGCAAGCTTTGGGACCTTTTGTTCGGCTGGTTCTTTCATCTTTTCAACAAGGCATTTGAATTCCTTTCGGATGTGTACGCCAAGGCTGTCGCTTGGACGATA
>JALOQZ010000306.1 GCA_025459245.1 Pirellula sp. | reverse complement strand
TTCTCTTGAATGCAATACAGATGGCTCGCGCTGCGGAGTAAAAGCTTGTTCCCCACAAAAACAGGCGAAGCGTCGATTTCTTCCCCCAGCTCGTTTGTCGATAAGACCTCTGGCTCAGGTCCCGCTTTCATCACCACCGTCGTTCCGCTTCTACCCGTTACGTAGATCTTGTCCGCCGCTGCACCGATAGAAGAATAAATCGTGTCCAAGCCGTTGATGCGAGTTCGAGCAAAAATGGGCTTACCAGTGGAGGCGTCGAGCGAGGTAAGAATGTTCTTGTTTTCCGATAGGAAGTAGATTTGGCCCTTGTAAAGGGTCGCGGATGGGACGTACGGTGTGTTTTGGTTGTAATTCCATTTCACAAGATCTTTGCTTTGAGAAACATCCCCTTTCGCATCGAGCGAGATAGCGTAGCAAGCGGCACCGCGAAAGCCCGTAGTAGCAATGACGTTACCTTCGTAAACGAACGGTGTTGGAATGGGGTTTTCGGTTTGGCCACCGCATTCCCATAGAAGGCTTCCATCATTTAAATTGTAGCTTCGAACGGTGCGGCCATTCATGATGACTTGATCAATCCCTTTGTGCTCCACAATGAGGGGGGTGCACCAGTTCGTTCGCTCCGCTCTGGCAGTCTTCCATTTCAAATCCCCCGACTTCGGATCTAAAGCGGCGATAAATGAATCGGCTTCGTGATCCCATGGCACGATAAGAAAGTCCTTGTAAAGGGCAGCGGACGCTCCCTCACCGAACTCATTTCTGGTGATTTGCTCACCAAGATCAGCCGTCCAAATGACTTTGCCGGCTAAGTCGAGACAGAAGATCCCACGCGATCCGAAGAACACATAAAGATGCTTGCCGTCTGTAACAGGAGACGCAGATGCAAAGTTATTCGTGCCGTGGCCGCCTTCATGCGGCACCTCCTCGGTAACGACGGTTTGCCAGAGCTTTTTACCGCTTTCCAAATCAAACGACGCGACAACAAACTGATACACATTGCTGGGCCTTGGCTTGGAAAGCCGTCCTCCGCCTGGAGGATCGAATACTCGACCTTGGAGCGAACGGGATTCTACGGGACCTTGCTCGAATCTGTTTGACGATGCCTTTCGCGGTTGGGGAGGACGCGGCGATGGTGGGGATGCTTGTGTCGCGAGTGATGCCGGTCGCTGTCCCTCGGAAGATGAGTTGTTGTTAGACGATTGCGTGTTCTCTTGCTTTAAAGCTCTTGGCTTTTCATCGCGTTCCAAAGACTGAATATCGCGATCGAGCTCAACAGGGGGACTTGCAGGGGCATCCTTCTCACTGCGATCGGTCTTGATTGCAGACAGGACAAAGATCTGGTTTCCCCACACGATCGGAGTGGAGCTGCCCATCCCGTCGATGGGGGCTTTCCAAGCGATATTCTTTTCTTGACTCCACGAGGTGGGGGGAGTTGCATCCATCGACGCACCGTTGAACAACGGCCCTCTCCAATTCGCCCATTCCCCTTCGACTGCATCAAGCTGGGTTGCCAGCCCTCCAAAGCTCGGTATTCCCATGGCAGCGAGGAACGCCCACCTAGCAAGCGTTCGAAGTTTTCGTTTCGTCTTGAGTTCTAGCATCGGCTGTTCCTCGTCAAATGGGGGAAGGGGATGTACCATACGGTGACGTACATCAATTGCAAAGCAAATCGTTTGTTTGGGAAATCGGGATGAATCGTTACGAATACGACGTGATCGTGGTCGGCGCAGGACACGCAGGAACGGAGGCAGCCGCTGCAGCGGCTAGGCTCGGGGCCCGCGTTGTTCTGCTCACGGGCAATCTGGATACGGTCGGACAAATGAGCTGCAACCCTGCGATTGGTGGCGTCGCAAAAGGTCAAATTGTAAGGGAGATCGACGCCCTCGGGGGGTTGATGGGGGCCGCGATCGACAAAACGGGTATTCAGTTCCGTCTCCTGAATAGCCGCAAAGGGCCGGCGATGCACTCCCCCCGCGCTCAAGCCGACAAAAAGGCATATCAGTTCGAAATCAAACGAGTCATCGAGGACACTCCCAATCTGGACCTGAGACAGGAATTGGTAGAGGAGTTGCTCACCGAAGATCTTCCAACTGGCTCCATCGCGTTGCGTCGCATTCTCGGTGTTCGTGTGCGAGGGGACGCTTTTTACTTCGCACGGTCCGTCGTCTTGACGACGGGCACCTTCCTGCAAGCGATCATGCATACGGGGGAAGCCAAAACCCCCGGTGGAAGAGCCGGCGAAGGGACCACATCCGGTATCAGCCATTCGCTAGCTTCCTTGGGCTTTCGCATCGAACGTTTCAAAACAGGTACACCCGCTCGCTTGAATAGCCGAACTATCGATTATTCGAAAACCGAAATTCAACCCGGCGACGAATCCCCTCAGCCCTTCTCCTATCTGACCGAGTCGTTGCCCGAACCTCAAATGCCGTGCTGGATCACCTACACGAATCACGAGGTCCACGAATTGATCCGCGCGAATCTTCATCGCGCCCCGATGTACTCTGGTCAAATTCAATCGACCGGCCCTCGTTACTGCCCATCCATCGAGGACAAAGTCGTGCGCTTCGCGGACCGAGACCGCCATCAATTGTTCCTCGAACCAGAGGGACGCAACACCAATGAAGTCTATGTCAACGGAATCTCCACATCCTTGCCTCGGGACGTACAAGACAAGATGCTGCGAATGATTCCCGGCCTCGAGAAAGCGCAAATCATGCGTTATGGATACGCAGTGGAATACGATTTTTGCCCGCCCGATCAACTCAATCCATGGCTCGAAACCAAAGCGGTCGCGGGGCTCTTCTTTGCAGGTCAGCTCAATGGCACAACTGGTTATGAAGAGGCTGCCGCGCAAGGCTTGATCGCTGGTGCGAGCGCTGCACTGCGAGCTCAAGGCAAAGAAGGCTTCACGCTTTCGCGAGATGCCGCCTACATGGGTGTGTTGGTCGATGACCTGGTAACCTGCGGCGTCGATGAACCGTATCGCATGTTCACGAGTCGCGCTGAGTACCGCATGATGCTGCGACAGGACAATGCAGACCGTCGATTGACCGAACTGGGATACCAAGTCGGTTTGGTCGACGAGCATCGGTACTCCGTGTATCAACAGAAGCTGGCCGAGATCAAACGAGCCAACGAAGCCGTAAAAGGACTTCGCATCGGCGATATTCCAGGCGACAAATACTTGAGGCGCCCCGAAGTGACCTGGCAACAGCTGTCCGAACAGTTCCCAGAAACACTTGGAGACTTTTCGCGCGAGATAGCGGAGCAAGTCGAATATGACATCAAATACTCCGGCTACATCGCGAGGCAACAGGTTCAAGTCGAGCGTCAAAACAGAATGGCCGACAAAGCCATCCCTTCGGATTTCAATTACGAAGCGATTATCAGCTTGCGAGCCGAAGCAAGGCAGAAGCTGGGTCGCATTCGACCTGTAAATCTCGATCAAGCTAGTCGTATTAGCGGTATCACCCCGGCCGACATCAGTCTGGTTTTAGCCTACATCGAAAACCCAAAACTTCGCAGCAGAGCGAACAAAGAAGACGAATCCCTCCCCTCGGACGCTTGAGACTCAATTCATGCCATCGGAAGAATCGACCGCGAAACACGCGATCATTGTTGGAGCAGGTTTGTCTGGGCTTACAGCCGCTCGTAAACTGCATCGCTCAGGTTGGCGCGTGACATTGTTAGAAGCCCGCGATCGCATTGGCGGCCGCATCCAAACCGACACGGTCGAAGGATTTAAGCTTGATCATGGCTTCCAAGTCTATTTGACCGCCTATGAAACGGCAGGTGAAGAGCTTGATCTGCCAAGTCTTGGCTTGCGTTGTTTGCCCGCAGGGGCTTGGATTCAACTCGGCAGCAAGCGGTACCGCGTCGGCGATCCACTGCGATGCTCCATGGGTTCGATTCTCCGAGACTGCATATCGACGGCGATCGCACCGATCGGCGGAGTATTCGACAAGCTTCGCATGCTTCAATACCGCGGCTTGATGCAGAGCCAGTCGAATGTTGACCTGACGCACGACGCGCGCGTTCCCGGCCGGGAAAGGCTCCGACAGCTTGGATTCTCTGATCGAATCATCAATCGCTTTTTCAAGCCCTTCTTTGGCGGCATTTTCCTAGAATCCGACTTCGCCGTCGCATCCGATCGTATGGACTTTGTCTTTAAGACATTCTCCCTGGGATTCGCTTCTTTACCAGCCGAGGGAATGCAAGCGATACCTGAATCGATCGCGAGAGCACTGCCCGACGGAAGTATCCGGACCAGTACGACAGTGCAGCGGGTTGTTCCGGGCTTGGTTACCCTTTCGGATGGGAGGGAATTAAAGGCGGATGCGATTATCGTCGCGGTGGAACAACCTGCCGCCGATCGGTTGCTTGGAACTGTCCCCACTTCGCACTTCACGCCACGTTCAACGTGCACCTTTTACTATGCAGTGAAGAATCCTCCTCTGTGCGATTCGACACTTATGCTTAATGGCGACGGAACCGGTCCCATCAATCATCTTTCCTTCGTCAGCTTTGCACAGCCAACCTATGCTCCCAAGGGTATGGCTTTAGCAAGCGTGAACACGATCGGTGGCGCAGACGATCTAGATCGACCGCTAGAAAATGAGGTTCGAAATCAATTGATTGATTGGTTTGGTCCCTCGGTATCCGAATGGAAACATTTGCGCACCTTTCGGATTCCCTACGCTCTCCCCAACCAAAGTTGCGAAGCCATCGCCGAAACACCCGACATCGTCGTTTCAAAGGGAGTCTACCGCTGTGGGGATTACTGTGTGAGCGGTAGTATCGAGGGAGCCATTCAAAGCGGGCTTCTCGCGGCCGCAAAGGTGCTTTCTCTCTAGATTCTTGATATGCAACCCC
>JALOQZ010000043.1 GCA_025459245.1 Pirellula sp. | reverse complement strand
CCGACAGGGCAGGTGTTCAAGTGACATTTGCGCATCATGATGCACCCGAGGGTGATCAACGGTGCGGTCGCAAATCCAAACTCTTCGGCACCTAGCAACACAGCGATAACTACGTCGCGACCGGTCTTCAAACCGCCGTCGGTCTGCAAAGTCACTCGACTCCGCAAGTTATTGAGAACCAGAGTTTGATGCGTTTCAGCAATCCCAAGCTCCCATGGCAGTCCCGCGTGCTTGATACTGGTCAATGGCGAAGCACCTGTTCCTCCCGTGTCGCCGGAGATCAAGATGTGGTCAGCATGTGCTTTAGCAACACCGGAGGCCACCACACCAACGCCTACTTCACTCACCAGTTTCACGCTCACGCGAGCCGCTCGGTTGCTGTTCTTCAAATCGTGGATGAGCTGCGCCAGATCCTCGATCGAATAGATATCGTGGTGAGGTGGAGGACTGATCAATCCCACTCCCGGCGTGCTGTAACGGATGCGAGCGATGTAATTATCGACCTTCTTGCCCGGCAGCTCGCCTCCTTCGCCCGGCTTTGCACCTTGCGAAATCTTGATCTGAATCTCGTCGGCGTTGGTCAAGTACTCAATTGTAACGCCGAATCGCCCCGAAGCGACTTGCTTGATCGCCGATCGTTTGCTGTCACCGTTCGGAAGCGGTTGGAACCGAACGGGATCTTCGCCTCCTTCACCGGTATTGCTCTTGCCACCCAATCGGTTCATCGCGATGGCGAGAGTTTCGTGAGCTTCGGAACTGATCGAACCAAGGCTCATCGCTCCGGTACAGAAACGTTTGACAATCTCCTTGGCAGACTCAACTTCTTCAATCGGAACAGGCCCAGATCCCGCACCTGCGTTGAACTCGATAAGGCCACGCAGTGCGTAACGCATCTTTGCATCTTTATTGATGTGATCTGCGAAACGTCGGTATGCGTTCTTATCACCGGCTCGAGCGGCAACTTGGATATCGGCGATCGCTGCCGGATCCCATCCGTGGCGTTCCCCTTCCGCTCGCCAGTGGAATTCGCCGACATTGGCTAACATCGGGAGCGCATCTGATTTGCTCTCAGGATAAGCCAACGTGTGACGACGCATGGTCTCTTCTGCGAGCACGTCGAACGAACAACCTTGAATGCGGCTATTGGTTCCAGCAAAGCATCGTGCGATGACTTCATCTTTGAGGCCGAGGGCTTCGAAGATTTGTGCACCTTTGTAGCTGGCCAAGGTACTGATACCCATCTTGGCCATAACCTTGAGCATCCCCTTGGCAACCGCTTTGCGATACATGGAAACGATCTTGTCGTCGTCCATTCCTTGAAGCAGTCCATCGCGGCTCGCTTGCCACAACGACTCGAACGCCAGATACGGGTTAATCGCATCAGCACCGTAGCCGACGAGCAAGCAGTGGTGATGAACCTCTCTCGCTTCACCTGTTTCCAAAACAATTCCGATTTGAGTCCGCTTGGCAGCGCGAACCAAATGATGGTGAACCGATCCGCAAGCGAGCAAGCTGCTTACGGCAACGCGGTTTTCACCGATGGCTCGGTCGCTGAGGACCACCATGGTGTATCCCTCGTCGATCGCCTTCTCGGCTTCGGAGCAAATTCGATCCAAAGTTTCGAGAAGCCCCGCTTTGCCGCGAGCCCGATCGTAGGTGATATCGATCGTCTTCGTTTTCCAACCGCGATTGGTCATGTGCTGAATCGCGGCTAATTCCTCATTGGTCAAAATGGGGTGTGGAATCAACAACCGCTCGCAATGAGCTGGCGTGGCGTCGAGCAGATTCTTCTCAGGTCCGACGTAGCACTCGAGAGACATGATGACATCTTCTCGAATAGAATCGATCGCCGGATTCGTCACTTGAGCAAAGAGTTGCTTGAAGTAATCGTAAACCAATCGAGGTTGATCGCTCAAACAAGCCAGCGCGGAGTCGTTCCCCATCGATCCGATCGGATCGACTTGATTCTGAATCATCGGCAGAAGCATGAACTGCATCGTTTCGATGGTGTATCCAAAGGCTTGCATGCGAGGGAGCAGCGATTCTGGATAGAAGCCATGCGGCTCCTTGTCAGCAGCAAGATCGGAGAGAGTGATTCGCTTTTCTTGCAACCAATCCTTGTACGGCTTCGACTTTGCGAACTTTTCTTTGAGTTCTTTGTCTGGGATGAGTCTTCCCTCTTCAAAGTTGATCAGGAACATCCGCCCTGGCTGGAGTCGTCCCTTTTCCTTGACAATCGATGGCTCCACAGGAAGGACACCGACTTCGCTGGCCATGATGACTCGATCATCGGTCGTGAGATAGTATCGACTTGGTCGCAGACCGTTTCGGTCCAAGGTCGCGCCGATGTACTGTCCATCGGTAAACACGATCGAAGCAGGGCCATCCCAAGGCTCCATCATGCAGCTGAAGAACTCGTACATGGCCCTCTTTTCCGGGGACATGGTTTCGTGCTTTTGCCACGCTTCTGGAACCATCATCATCATGGCTTCCTGCAGCGTTCGGCCATTCAGAAGAAGGAACTCGAGGACGTTATCAAAGGTTCCCGAGTCGCTGCACAAAGGCTCGACAACCGGGAATAGCTTCTTCAATTCATCGCCGAACAAAGCGCTCGCCGCACTACCTTCGCGAGCTCGCATCCAGTTGATGTTCCCACGCAACGTGTTAATTTCACCGTTGTGGCTCATGAACCGAAGAGGTTGAGCGCGGTCCCAGCTTGGGAATGTGTTTGTCGAAAAGCGGGAGTGGACCATCGCCAAGTGCGTTTCGAAATCGGGATCGGAAAGATCCAAGTAATAAGGAACGACTTGCGCGGGGGTGAGCATCCCCTTGTATATCAACGTGCGGGTTGAAAGAGAGCAGACATAGAAGAGAGTCGCTTGCTTGAGGGTTGAATCGCCCCGAAGCTTGTGACTCGCTTGCTTGCGGATCAAATAAAGTTTGCGTTCGAACTCAAGTGTGGAGAGTCCCTTCGCAGCCGCGATAAAGACTTGCTCAATCTTGGGCTCTGCCAATCGCGCCGTCGGTCCGATATCTGCGAAGTCTGTCGCTTGCGGAACCTCTCGCCAACCGATCAGCGTTTGTCCTTCCGCGGCGATCAACTCATTAAACACCTTGCGGCAATGCTCTCGCTCCCGTTCATCTTTTGGCAGGAAGATGTTGCCAACCGAATAGAAGCCGACAGCAGGCAGCTCGACATCGAATTGCTCCTTTGCGATTCGCCGCACGAACTTGTCAGGCATTCCAACCAGAATCCCTGCACCGTCCCCGGTATTCGCTTCGCAGCCGCAAGCACCCCGGTGGTCCATGTTCTTGAGGATTGTGTCAGCATCCACCACGATCTGGTGGCTCGGTTGTCCTTTGATGTGCGCGACGAATCCGACACCGCACGAATCCTTTTCGAGTTCAGGATCGTAAAGACCATTCTTTTCGGGGAAGCCAAAAGGTGCGTTCATGTGTCGTATGCCTATCTAGTGGAAAGAGTGGTTCGAGGTGAGTCACCGCTGTCAGACGAGAGCAGTGAGAGGTGGTGGCGGGTCCGTGGCATTCTCGCTCGGAGCATTCGTCAAGAAGCTTGCGCTCGAGCGTCCGCTGAAACATCGGTTGAATCGTCCTGATCCCACACCCGATTTTTCATGACCAAGTCCATGAAATTGCGAGCCGCTCGACTCATCGACACGTCCCTTCGCTGAATGATTCCCAGCGGTCGAGTCAGTTCGAGCCCCTCGCATTCGATCATCGTCAGCGAGCCTGCTGCAAGCTCGCTGGCAACCGTAAGTTTCGGTAGAAATGCAACACCGCTGTTCACAATAGCGGCATGCTTTACCGAATCGATATTATCCAATTCGACGACCACGCGCATCGTTACACCCAACGCACGCAACTCCTTGTCGATCTCTTGACGGATTCGCAAATTACTCGCAAAGGCGACCAGCCCAACCTGAGAAAGCGCCTGAGGGGAAATCCTCCCCATCGATGCCAACCGGTGACGAGGCGACGCAACCAAGATCATTGGCTCATGCCGCCAAAGGGTTGTTTGCAAAGTCGCGTGGTTCACGTCGGGATAGCTGACCATCCCAAAGTCGACCGTCCCCTGCTCAACCATGCGATAGACCTCATGAGGATGCGCCAGTTGATAGGCAAACGTCGCAGAAGGAAACGCTTTCTCGAATCGCTCCTCCAATACAGGCAAATAACTCAAACCCATGGAGTAGATGGATGCGACCACGACGTGACCGGTCACCTCGCCGGAATCGCTCCCTCCCAATCGGACTTCATCAACCAACGCATCGAACTGCCGGAGCACCCCCGCCAGCCCGTCATAAAACTTCTGCCCTTCGGCAGTCAAAACAAACGGCCTTTTTGAACGGTCGATCAACCGTACAGATAGAAAATCCTCCAAGTGCTGCACGCTCTGGCTCGCAGCACTCTGAGTCATCCCATGTTCAATCGCGGCGTGTGAGAAGCTTCGCTTACGCACCACGTCATAAAACACCTTCAAGGAGCGAATGTGGACAGCTCCATGCGTGCTAGCGGCTCTTCTATTATTCTTGTTAATGACAATACTCCTATATTAACATCCACGATCGGAGTCTATCGCCATCCCGCACGACCGTCAAGAATTAAAATTAAGAACTTTTACTCTCGACAGCTGGCATTAGAAAAACCAATTTAACACCCTCCCGAATGCGATAAACCGGATAGGGAGAGGCATTCTTCCACTGAACGCAAACTGAGGATGCGAGGCGCACCGCTAGAGGGGACGGAGACGAATCAAAAAGCGGTTAGACCAACCGTTTCAGGGGCATTCGTACTCAATAAAATTCCCATTTTCTTCATCAGCTTGGTATTCTATTTTGGTCGCCTGGGAACTTTTTCCGTCTGCGAGTACTCGGAGTAGTTGAACAACTCAAGCTCCACTGGTGAATCCATGAATCCTCAACCTCCAGACAACGATGAACTGCTCAGCGGCATGCTGGACGGCGAGCTGTCTGGCTCGGACGCGAGGCGGATTGAGAGTGCCATGAGGGAAGATCCTGGTCTCCAGAATAGACTGGATGAGCTTTCAGCCATGCGATCGTCGCTGCTTCGCGGACGTCCGACTGGCAGGCTCCCCAGATCATTTGCAGCGAATGTTGTCGCTGCGGCTCAGCAGCGAGCTGTTTCCATGGGAGCAGAGGCGCCCGCATGGATTTCGACGCCCGAGGGACCTCGGACTCACTCCTCCGGGGCAAGGCCCAAGTTAGATCCTCCGGTAAAGCAGAGACTGCTTATCCCCTTGGCTGCCCTTGCAAGTGCTTGCGCGATTGCGTTGATCGCTTTCTTTGCTCTGCCCAAGCCGGAACCTCAGCAGTTCGCCGAACTCCCTCCGTTTAGCGACGGCGCCGTTGTTCAAACGCCACCAGCAGCTAGCGACGCAGTGGTCTCAAACCCGATCTCGGAGGGAACGACCTCTGATGCAGGAGCAAACACTTCGCAACCGGTAGCTCCGACACTCGAGCCCCCGATAGAGCAACCCCGCCCCGAGTTAGCTTCCGCCGACAACAAAAAGTCTGCCGATGCCGATCCGGTGGAGCTTCCAAACATGGATCCGCTCGATCCTCAGCCATCGAAGGTTTTGGACAAGTCCGCGATGGCGGGTGCATCGCTATCCGGCCAACCGAACGATGCATCGGTTGCTTCCACAAACGCAGAGAGCAAGGATTCCGAGTCGAACCGACTTCCGTTTATGCTGATGGTGGTCACGGTCTCGATGGACAAGGTAGCTCGTGAGAACAACGCGTTGAACCGAATTCTGAACGAACACGGTATCGCTTCCATCGAGGATCTCGCGCTTAACCCGAACCAATTAGATGCGTTGCTTTCCACGGGCATGGCTGGCTCGGTAAGCCAAACTGGTGCGGGCGTCTATTTCTTAAAGGGCTACGCAAAGAGCTTGGCGGGTGCCCTTGATGACATCTGTGCTCAATACAAAGATTTTCCCGAGTTCGGTTTGAATATTGCCATGGATGACTCGGCGAGAACGCTCGTGGATCAGTTGGACGGAATTCAAGTCGCTACGAACAAGGGAGTCGCGAGAAGGCTTGGAGCCAAGACATCGAATGGCGTCGTCTCCGGTTTTGCACCAGGCGCCAAGAGATCCGCTCCAGTAAGCGGAAAAATGCGAGAAGACTTTCGCTTTGAGTCGACGATGCCAAAGTCTGACTTGAACCCCATCTCTCATTTGCTGCTGATCGTCCGAGACGCGGAATAATCTGCGTTCGATCGACGCTTCACACCCCACCGACTGGACCGAGTAGTATAGTTGGGCGATTCCTTCCCACCCAACAGGCGTTTTATGCTCGCTAGCTCCATCCCCAACGAACCCCTCTCTCGACCTTGGGATCGCTGGACAAACCGCTATCTCACCCATCTCGATCCCAAACGATGTGGACACTTCTTTACCGACGTGCTGATCATCGGAGGGGGATTAGCGGGACTGCGGGCAGCCCACGAGATCGATCCCGACCTCCGCACCTTGATTCTGACAAAGGACAAGTTAGAGGAATCCAACAGCACCTACGCGCAGGGAGGTATCGCCAGCGTTTGGGATCCCGAGGACCGTTTCGACAATCACGTTCAAGACACGTTGATTGCGGGGGGGGATCTTTGTGAACCGCAAGTTGTCGAGACGGTAGTGCGCGAAGCACCCGATCGAGTTGCCGAGCTGATCAACTGGGGTACGCGATTCGATCAACACGACGGCCAGATCGTTCTCGGGCGCGAAGGGGGGCATTCTCATCAGCGCATTTTGCACGCGCTCGGCGATGCGACAGGGAAGGAGATCATGCGAGCTATGATCGCCCACACCAAGGAGCGAGCGAACACCGAAATCTGCGAAGAGACCTTCACCATCGATCTTCTAACCTTCGAAGGCCGATGCCATGGCGCCGTCGCCTCGACGAAAGGGGGGAAACCCTTTCTCATCTGGGCAAAAGAAACAATCCTTTGCACCGGAGGGTGCGGCCAGGTGTTTCGTGAATCGACCAACCCTCGCGTTGCAACTGGGGATGGTCATGCGCTCGCGTTCCGAGCAGGCGCCGTTATGCGAGACATGGAATTCATGCAGTTTCACCCGACAGTGCTCTACATTGCGGGCAGCTCTCGAACGCTGATCACCGAAGCGATTCGAGGCGATGGAGCGTACTTGATCGATTCGCAAGGCTACCGCTTTATGGGTGACTATGACTCACGCTTGGAACTAGCCCCGCGCGATGTGGTCAGCCAAGCGATTGTGAGCCAGATGGAGAAGACCCAATCGTCCTGCGTTTATCTCACCATGAAGCACCTTGATGCCAAGCATGTGAGAGCGAGGTTTCCTGGCATCGCAAAAGTTTGCGAGGGCTTTGGGCTCGACATCGCGGTCGATGCCATACCGGTTCGGCCCGGCGCTCACTATATGATTGGCGGTTGCGAAGTAGACACAGGAGCGAGAACGTCCATTCCAGGATTATGGGCGGCGGGAGAAGTGACGAGCAGCGGCCTCCACGGCGCCAATCGATTGGCATCCAACAGCCTCCTCGAGGGGCTTGTTTATGGCGCGATCGCCGGTCGAAACGCATCTCAAGCCGCTAAAAGCAATCACTCCGACGAGCTTCGCGTCCTGCCGATCGAATCCTGCGGGCAGAGCCGTTTCGACGGAACTTTCGATCTGGGCGATATTCGCAACGCCGTTCGCTCGGTCATGTGGCGCAACGTTGGAGTCCGACGACGCGAAGCCCAGCTTGCAGAAACGGTGAGTGCACTTCAACAGTATTGCAGCTACGTCCTGTCACACGACCTAGCCAGTGTCGAAGGATGGGAGCTTCAAAACATTTTGACCGTCAGCTTGCAAATGGCCATCGCTGCCCAAGCCAGGAGGGAGTCGCGCGGGGTACATTACCGCAGCGATTACCCCCATGTTGACAATAATCACTGGCGAAAGCACTTGACCATCGAAAGGCGCGAGCTCTAGACCAAGGAAGATTCGCTCCCGAAACCTACGTTGCCAGGTCCGATGTCACATCAGATGTCGCTGGGGGCGGGTGTCATTTTCTGGCTTTTTGCTAGAATGCCACGCAACTGGATTGCTGTTTAACTCAACCACCTACATATTGCGGAGTCCTCACGATGGCCCATACATTGCCACCCCTGCCTTACGCCTCCAACGCCATGGAACCGCACATCGATGCGATGACGATGGAA
The DNA here is from genome assembly GCA_025459245.1 of Pirellula sp. Taxonomy (GTDB): domain Bacteria; phylum Planctomycetota; class Planctomycetia; order Pirellulales; family Pirellulaceae; genus JBKCUI01. The sequence goes on along the minus strand of JALOQZ010000043.1, from coordinate 9,016 downwards.
ATCCATCATGGCAAACACCACCAAGCCTACATCACCAATTTGAACAAGGCGATCGAAGGGACTCCATTGGAAGCGAAGTCCGCAGAAGACTTGATCAAAGACCTCAGCGCAGTCCCCGAGGACAAGCGAACCGCCGTTCGCAACAATGGTGGCGGACACGTTAACCACACGTTCTTCTGGCAGATCATCGGCTGGAATGCCGGTGGCAAGCCAAGCGGAGCCCTTCTCGCCGACATCGAAGCGACATTCGGCAGTTTCGATGCCTTCAAGGAAAAGTTTGCTGCAGCGGGCACAACCCGATTCGGCAGCGGATGGGCTTGGCTGGTCGTCAACAACGGGAAGCTGGAAATCGGCTCCACCGCCAACCAAGATAGCCCCTTGATGGGCAAGGCCATTGCCGGCATCGAAGGGACCCCGATCCTCGGTCTCGACGTTTGGGAACACGCGTACTACTTGAAGTACCAAAACCGACGCCCAGACTACATCGCAGCCTTCTGGAACGTCGTTAACTGGAACGAAGTTACCAAGCGCTACGAAGCAGCCAAGAAGGCCTAAGTGCTAGGCTGACTAGACAAATCGATATCATGGACGGGCGAAGGGAATTCTCTTCGCCCGTTTTGTTTTGTATTCTGATCTGAAACCGACCGCCCCGGCATTTTGTCACTCCCTTCCACGCGAGGAAAGCCCGTTTGCTTATGGATCGAGAGTCTGCTCTAGCGCTCATGCACCAATACGTCCAAAACATTTCGCTGCGCCGACACATGCTCGCCGTGGAAGCCGCGATGCGCACGTATGCGAAACGGATGAACGAAGACGAAAGCGAATGGGGAATTGTCGGCTTGTTACATGATTTTGATTACGAAAAGTGGCCAGAGCCCCCAGCCCATCCCTTGGAGGGGAGCAAGATCCTGCGAGAGCTCGGCTATCCCGAAGAAGTCATCTATGCGATCCTATCGCACGCAGACTACTTGCCGGCCTACCCTCGCGTCCATATGGTCGACCGAGTTCTCTATGCGTGCGATGAGCTATGCGGCTTTATCGTCGCTTGCGCACTGGTGAGACCCGACAAACTGAATGGCCTCGAGCCCAAAAGCGTCCGAAAGAAGCTCAAGAACCTAAGCTTCGCCGCTGCAGTGAATCGCGAGGACATTCAACGAGGCGCGCAAGAGCTCGGCGTAGACCTCGACGAACATATAGCCGTTTGCATCGAAGCATTGCAAGGGATCCAAGATGATCTCTTTGATACTTAAGGCCCTGTGACTTGCATTAACACTACTACAACAACGAAGCTGTAAGGACGACAACCGGACGCTAGCGCGATTCCGGCTAATCGCCCGACACCGATCCATCAGCCGCTGGGCGCTAGCCCCCGGTTAACACGCTGAACACGAACAAGACAAACGAAACGGGAATGACGACAACCGGACGCTAGCGCGATTCCGGCTAATCGCCCGACGCCAATCCATCAGCCGCTGGGCGCTAGCCCCCGGTTAACACCTCTCCACCCTAATTCCTTCGCTAATCCCAAACTTTCGATAGGCAATCGCCATGACGACCACAGCCATGAACCTTGAACAGATCCAGCAAAAGATTCCCCATCGCAAACCAATGCTCTTGGTGGACGAAGTCGTCGAGCAAACCGAAAAGGCCATTCACTGTCGGAAAACGTTTCAGCCGGACGAGTTTTTTTTGCAAGGTCATTTCCCCAATTTCCCGCTTGTCCCTGGCGTTATTCTCTGTGAAGCTTGCCTCCAGAGCGGAGCAATTCTATTGAGCCAGTTCACTCCGCAAGACGGCTCGGTGGTCCCCGTAGCGACCCGAATCGACGGAGCCAAGTTCAAGCGGATGGTCCGTCCTGGCGAGACGGTCGATATCGAAATTACCCTCAACGAAGTCGTCTCGACAGCCTACTTCATGACTGGCAAAGTAACCGTCGATGGCAAGCTCGCTGCCCGCTTGGACTTCGCCTGTAGCGTCGCAGCCCCTAGCTGACTTCTCGCGATGCCCATCAATTCAGCATTTTAGACCTGCCATTCCCTCAAAAGCTGAACTATTATTAGCTCCATCGCAACGTCGTGAGACGCTGCCGATCGCTATCTCGTCGATCGATTATTCTTCAATAGACTTGCCAACCCTACCCTGTTGCGAGAACAGTGATTGGTTCGTTGGCTTCGCTCCCGCGCGGGCGGAATGGATACATCATGTCAAAACCAAAGAGAACTACCGACGCTACCCCTTCGTTTCTTAGCGGCGAGCAACGGATCAATAAACTGCTTGCTGCCGCAGGGCTCGGTTCTCGTCGCCAAGTCGATGAACTGATCACTGAGGGACGAGTTGAAATCGATGGCAAAGTCATCTCTCAAGTGGGGATCAAAGTCGATGCCGATAAAGCAAAGATCCTGGTCGACGGCGAACCACTCAAGCGGCATCGCCCTGTCTATTACGCAGTGCACAAACCTGCCGGAGTTCTCTGCACTAACAGCGATCCGGAAGGCCGACCTCGCGTCATCGATCTGGTCCCTGCTCAAGCCCGATTGTTTCCCGTGGGTCGTTTGGACGCCTCCAGCACCGGCTTGATTTTGCTCACCAACGACGGGGAGCTTGCACAAAGATTAGCACACCCGAAACACTGTGTCCCCAAGACGTACTTTGTCGTGGTTGCCGGGCAAGTCGAAAAGGAGGCCATGCGCAGGCTTCAACGGGGCATTTATCTCGCAGAAGGAGTCGCGCGCGTCGACGGTGCGACCATTCGCAAAGTCCGCAAAGGCTGTACCGAGATCGATATTACGCTGAGCGAAGGAAAGAATCGTGAGATCCGCCGGGTCCTGGCTAGACTCGGCCATAAAGTCGTCGTCTTGCGACGAACATCGATCGGACCTCTGAAGCTTGCCGATATGCCCGAAGGAGCGCATAGACCGTTGCAGGACAGAGAAGTCGCCGCCCTCTATCAAGCGGTCGAAGAGATCAAACGAGCACGCAATCAAGATCGACGCGAACGAAAGAAGCGAAACACCGAAAACGAATTGGCTTCAGGGACTCCAAAGGCCGGCAAACCGCCGGCCAGCGGCAAATCACGACCTCCTGTCTTTGACGAGGATGGTGGCGATTGGAATGAAGAGGATGAATTCGAAGCGGACTCCATCATGGACACCCTTCCTCCAATGTCGAAGAATCCGTTCCGAACGGCGGACGATGAAGCAGACGGAGAAGAAGGCTTTGATGACGCGATCCTCGTCTCCGATTTCAATGCCCCCGAGGTCTATTCGAATAAGCGAGGTGCTGTCCTCTCCTACGAGGATGAAGATGGACTGAACGACTTTGGCGACGAAGGATTCGAGGAAATGCTCGAATCCGACGAGGATGAATCGGAAGATGCCACCAGTTCCCCGAGACGGCCAAGGGGTCGAAACGGTTCCGATAGACGCCCCTCATCCCGAGGGCGTGGCGATCGAGCACCTCGAGAGCGAGCAGGACGCGAAGGCGATTCACCTTATCAGCGCGGCGCTGCCTCAACAGGCCAAGGCTCGCCTCGCTATGGCCAACGATCCCGCTCCGCCGACGGCCCTGGAGATCGACGCCGACCTGGCCCAGAAGGAGCAGGGCGTGGACCAAGCCGTGGAGCACGCGGTAGAGGTGGTCCTGGAGGAGCAAGCCGCGGAGGGTCGAGTGGTAGCCCCTACGCTTCTCGTTCCGCCAGTGGCGACAGCAGACCGGAGTTCGGAGCCGGAGAAGATCGACCTAGGGTCGGCACCGGACGTAGACCTCCGCGCACCGGTGGCAGTTCCCCATACGGGACTCGACGCGGCCCAGGTGGCCCAAGTCGCCCAACGCGCGGACCAAGCGGCGACGGACGACCAGCTAGAGGACCAGTTGGTGACGGACGACCCGCAAGAGGACCGAGTGGGGAGGGGCGACCAGCGCGAGGACCAAGCGGCGAAGGGAGACCTTCTCGCGGCCCTGCCAGAGGAGGTAGACCCGGGGGCAAGCCAGGTGGCAAACGCTTCGGCGGATCCGGTGGAGGAAAACCGTTCGCGAAAAAGCGACGTCCCTAACTCGATTCGCTTCTCCTTCTCGAGATAGAAACAGGTAGACTTGGTGGATCGCCGCTGTCGCGAAGCGGTCCACCGGGTCGCTGGTCGACGGAGCTTGAGTCCCCATCTTCATCTTCGAAATGGTCCTTAAGTGAAATCGCCCCATGAGAAATCTTGTAAGCCAAAGTCGTGGGCTCGCATCTTCACAAAACTGGTGAAGGCTTTCCTCATTTTTTGGATTGGTTATGCCGCTATCATCTTGATCGGCTTGATACCTGTTAACAACGGTTTTCGACCTTCCGATCAAGGCGTTCGCATTTATCTCGTCTCCAGCGCTGTCCATGCGGACATCATCGTTCCCATCGAGAGTGAACAAAAGGATTGGATGCCGCAGTTCGCCGACAAGACCTTCCGCAGCGATGTATCATCTCAATCGCATATCGCCTTTGGTTGGGGCGATAAGGGCTTCTTTCTCGAGACTGAAACTTGGAATGACTTCAAACTGACAACTGCTGCGAACGCGCTCTTTTTACCGTCAGCTAGCTGTATGCACGTTACCTTCACACGCCCCGAATACATGGCGAACAAAGTCGCCGTAACAATTTCTCCCCAGGAGTATCAAAAGCTGGTCTCTTTCATCGAGAGTTCATTTATGAAAGATGAAGCAGATGGCTTTTTACAAATCGATGGATACGCATATTCGTACAACGATGCATTCTTTGAAGCGCACGGACAATACCATTTGCTTAACACTTGCAACTCATGGGTCGGTCGAGCCTTAAGACAGGCTGGGGTGCGAGCACCTCTGCTTTCACCTCTTCCGAAAACACCCATGCTTTACTTGAGTTCGGAATAGTCGTGGCCCACCCAAGCTCACCGATCAAGGTGGATCGTAACCACCCGGATGAAAAGGGTGGCAACGGCATATGCGTCGAGCACCCTTGAGCACCCCGCGAATCGCACCATACTTTTGAATCGCCTCGATCATGTACTGAGAGCAAGTGGGCGTGAATCTGCAGCTAGGCCCCAAAAGGGGACTAATTCCTCGTTGATAAAACCGCACGACTGCGATCAGTAGCATCGAAAGCCAACGAGTCACGCGCGAACCACTCCGAATCAAATCTGACTACAGACCCACAAAAGGTAAGCAAGCCAAGCGACGAGCAAGACCGAAGAACTCGCGAGCAAGATCGTTTGTTGCGTGCGACTCATCCGTTCAACTCGCATCGCTCGAAAGCTCGAATCGCGGTTGAAACGCTTCATCGAAGTCAAATTGATCGTCAAAGTCTTCGCGTCGATCCGATTTGCTTTTTCGCATCTCCCGGATTCGGATGAGATTGTAAACGATCTCGCCAAAGTCACCGGTGCAGTAAACCCCCCAACTGTTGAGGACCGTCTTTGCCATAAAGCCATATTGCTCCAGCGCGTACTCTTTGATGGCTTGGCATAGCTGCTGGCCGGTGAGGTGATGATCTTGGGGACTGTCGCTCCCCTCCTCCTTGGTAGCCGGCAGCTTCATCACCTTTTGAGCATACGCAAGCCCTTCGCGAACGAATTGATAGGCTTCCAAATGATAGCGTTGATCCTTTTGCAGTAACTCGACAATTGCGAGGACTTGTTCATTCACGATGCGTAACCTGAGCTTCCATGGACGGGCGAAACGTGTAATCGGTGCATTTAGAGCTTATCCGAAAACCATTAGCCGCTCTGGCGCTAGCCGCGGTTTCCGATGGTTTTCGGATAGGCTCTTAGAATTCTTGCCCCCGCTTGAGGACGGTCAAGCACTCCGAAGCGGGAATGAGAAGACGGCGATTGTCTTCGGTTTGGATCAAGAGTTGTTGACTCAAGATTTCGACGTTGAGAACCCGGCTCCGACCGTGAGGGGTAACGATCTCGCTACCTGCCGGTGGAATCGCGGCTGCAAGCTCCTCGTAGGTATCGTTTTCATATCGGAGGCAGCATTTGAGCCTACCGCATCGCCCCGATATTTTGTTCGGATCGAGCGTTGCTTTCTGCAGCTTGGCCATCCGCATCGATACCGGCGGCATTCCATGTAGGTGGGTATTGCAGCAAACGGGCTTTCCACAATCTCCGAAATCGGCGAGCAATTTGGCTTCGTCGCGAGCTCCGATCTGCCGCATCTCGATTCGCGTCTGGTACTCGCCCGACAACCGTTTCACCAACTCTCGAAAGTCGACTCGATCCTCGGCGGTGTAGTAGATAATGATCTGTTCGCCACCGAAAATGCGCTCGACATCCACCAGGGTCATCGGCAGCTTCATCTCTTGAATGAACCGCTTGCAAAGCTCGAAATCTTTTGGAATCCGCCCTTCCAAGTGCCGGTATTCGTTCTCGTCAGCGGTCGTTGCGTCACGTTGGATCGTCCCCGAGGGTGGGTCTTTCATCTGGGCCACGACCCGATCAGTCGCTTCGCACAAAACCTCTCCGCGCTCCAGCCCGCGATTGGTCCGCGCGATCACGATCCTCCCTCGTGGGTGCTCGCCCTTCGAGCTCATCACGTAGAGCGTTCTCATACGACCGCAGCGAACAACAAAACGTGACATGGACACCTGGAAAAGGAATCAAAAGGGAGCCAACTAGGAATCTTCTCGCACCGCATCGAACATCGTCTCCGACCGGTTTCCAGCGGCGAAACACCATTCCATGCGGGGTCCGATTGTACCGAATGGATCCCTGTTGGGTGTAGACGAAACCGCCGAGGAACTAGTTCGTCGTTGATCATTCCTGCCGTGGCAGTTACCCTAGGAAGTTCCTTTGAGCGAGTCTTTCACCAAAGTAAAAAGCAAATCCATGAAGAAACTGACAGCAACGCTGCTTGCATCCCTCGCCCTGGCTTGTTCAACCGCCCAGGCGGAAACTCCCGCTTCGGACGCGGTTTTGGGACTTAGCAAGACCAAACCTGCCTCGGGACCCTTCGTCGAACTCGATGGCGTCTACATGGTTCCCTACATTCACACGATCGAACGAACCAACATTTCGTTTGAAATGATCCCCATCCCAGGTGGCGAAGTCACCGTGGGATCGCCAGCCGACGAAAAAGGGAGAACAGAGGACGAAGGCCCCCAGTTCACCGTCCAGTTACCACCCTTCTGGATGGCAAAAACCGAGCTGACTTGGGGTGAATACAAAACCTTCATGCGAAACTACGACTTGTTCAAACGTCTGCGGTCGGAAAATATTCGGCTCGTAGATGACTCGAACAAGGCAGATGCGGTTACCGTTCCTACACCGTTGTACGACCCGAGCCACACTTACGAGCACGGCGACGACAATCTTCAGCCCGCTGTCACGATGACTCAGTTTGCAGCCAAGCAGTACACCAAATGGTTGAGCGGCATCACCAAAACGCAATACCGCCTACCTACCGAAGCCGAATGGGAATATGCAGCACGTGCGGGCTCCAAGACAGCCTACGCGTTTGGAGATGATCCTGCGGAACTCGAGAAGTACGCGACCTTCAGCGACAACGCCGAAAATGGCGCATCCAAAGTCGGCTCGAAGCTTCCAAACCAATTCGGGCTCCACGATATGCACGGAAACGTATGGGAGTGGACTATCGATCAGTTTGACCCAAAGGGCTTCGGCGATCGAGGTGGCAAGAAATTGGGTTGGGAAGAGTCCATTGGATGGCCGACGCATGCTGACTCACGAGCTGCTCGCGGAGGTGGATGGGAAGACTCCGCCGATCGAGTGCGATCAGCAGTACGTCTGGGTTCAGTCGATGAAGATTGGAAGTCGGAAGATCCAAACGTCCCGCTTAGCCCATGGTGGTATACCAGCGATCCAGCGCGTATGGTCGGAATGCGACTGGTCCGATCTGCAAAAGATCTACCTAAGGATGTGATCCGTCGCTTCTGGGACGCCGACAACGAAGGTATCGATGAAGACGTGCAGTTCCGACTAAAAGAAGGTCGGGGCGCGATCGGATTGCCTGTACCTGAATTGATTCCCGAGTTTCAGCGAAGGCGATAAGGCATGGCTCGGTTTCGCGACTGGGCTCAGCTTGTTCGCATCCCTAACACTCTCACCGCCAGCGCTGACGCGCTGGCAGGTTTCTCCATAGTCGCAGGGGCGTGGCGACTTGCCGACGTTTTTCCATTAATTGTCATATCTCTCGCATCGATCTCGCTGTATTGGGCAGGGATGGTCCTTAATGATGTAAACGACATCGCCAAGGACAAACGCGAAAAACGCAAAGGCCCCTTGGTAGATGACCGCATACCTTGGTCGGTTGCTCGGCAAGCGGGCTGGGGGCTGCTGCTGGGCGGTGTCCTTTTAGCGACGCTATCAGGATTCATAACAACGGGCTGGACCGAAGCGATCGGATTGCCGGCCCGTTCTTTGTCAGCCCTGTATCCCGGTGCGTGTTCTGTCGTGCTCGCAGCGAGCATCGTTCTCTACGACAGTCCTTGCAAAAGCACTTTCCTTGGTCCCTGGATCATGGGGCTTTGTCGAGCAAGCAACTTGGTCATGGGTATGGCTTTAGGCTGCACCGTTGTTGACTCTCCGGAAGCCACTTTATCGTCGCTAGGGCATGCACAGTGGATGCTCCCACTTGGTCATGGACTGTTTGTGGTTGGACTCACGTTGGCTGCAAGAAAAGAGGCGAAACTCTTTCAATCCAAGCCGTTGCTGGCTGCTAGCTGGTCATTGAGTCTCGGCGCCTTGGCGATATTAGCTATCGCGCCGCTAGCGACCGATTCGAATGTGTTCTTGCGACTGGAGCCAGCGACGGGCTTTCCCATCTTGATTGCGCTCCTGGCTGCACCGTGGTTCTTGAGAGCGGTTCGCTCTGTTCGAGCAGGGACCGTCCCCACCTTGGTCGCTGCTATCAAACAAGCGATTTTGACAATTCTATTTTTGGACGCTGCTATCGCACTCCAATTCGCCGGCAACACAGCAGGTCTCCTTGTCTGCTCGTTGGCTATCCCCACTTTCGCGCTTGGACGCTGGTTCCGCATGAC
>JALOQZ010000305.1 GCA_025459245.1 Pirellula sp. | reverse complement strand
GTCATTTCAGTCATCGCCAACGACTCTTTTGATTCCACTCGGCGTGCAAGCGTCGGGACGACGTGCGGCGAGTATTGGGCGTGTGAAAAATCCCTCGCTGACGCTGCGGGTTGGGAAAAGTCCCTCGCTGACGCGTCGGGTTGGGATGAAGAGAGAAGTACCCGGCGTCCCAAACGATCGGATTCCAAACCATAAACGCAGCGATCACTTGTCAGAGAGAACAGGAAATTCATGAACCCAACCAACCGCCATCGATGCACGGCTCAACTTCTCTCGACGTTTCAATGCCATTCGAATCGGCAGCCAACCCCTCCGAGCCAACCTCTTACGAAGAATGCCTTGCGACTTGGAGTCCTTAGCTGCCTGCTAAGCTGTTCTCCAGTTTCGTTCGCAGGCGAGCAACCGACGGTTGACCAACCTCCAGCCGTACCAACTGCAACAACTAAAAGCGATGCTCCTGTCGAGCCTTTACGGCAGCCACTAGAAACATGGCTTGGATGGATCGAAGCCCCAGAAACGCACTTACGATGGTTTGTCCAATTCCAAAAGGACTCGAAAGGGAATTTGCAGGGAAGCAGCTTGACTCCAGAGGCCCTCACCAAACCGATCCCTCTCTCCAAATTGGATGTGTCGGGTGACGCTTGGAATTTGGAGTGGACCGATCCTATTACGAACCAACTTTGGAAGTACGTCGGCAAGAAAGAGTCAACGGACAAAGTGACTGGTCTGCTGGTTATCGGTCCTCAGACCATCGCTGTCCCGCTGGTGCGAGCTGGACAATTGCCACCGGAGACTAAGGAGACTCTCGGAGCGGATATCGTTTGGACCGATTCGCAACCTTCCATCGGAGCCAATCAATCTGCAAACCCTTTCGACTTTCGATTTCGTTTCTATACCCAGCCCCCTTACACGAGCGACAAACCCCGAATCTTGTTCGATTCCGTAGCAAAGAACTTGATCGGCAAACCCGTTGAGTTTCGACGCGATGAAGATGGAACGCTCGAATTCTCTATCCCCGCTATTCAAGCCGAGTATCGAGCAATCTTGGCAGCCGAGGACACCATGGCGGGGACCTTTCGGCGCAAAGAGGCGGCATCACCGTTGGAGATGAAACTATGGAAGCCGAAAGGAAAAGGAGCCACAGACAGTAAAAAAGAATCGCCCAAATCATCCTCCGTTGCCCCACCACCCAATTCAGATTCGGATGCTTCCAAGAAAGAAAAAACATCCGATGCGGAATCGGTTCGAATCACAATGGATGCGACTCGAATCGATTCCTCCGTTCGCGACTTAGCACCAAACGAAACCGCCTTTGTACTGGATCTGAACAGTGCGTCGGGCCGACGTAGCCGAAAATCGACCCCCGCGCCCGCGACCTTGGGTTGCACCATCACCGTTCCCGAAGCAAAGCAGCCCAACCCATGCCCTGTCGTCATCCTACTCTCCACCTACGGACAACAAGACCGAGATGGCACGCAAGGAACTTTCAAACCCTATCGTGAGATGGCTCAATGGCTTGCCAGTCAAGGCATTGCATCGGTCCGATTCGATGACCGAGGCGTCGGCGGTAGCTCTCCTCCAGAACCTGATTTCACCCCGACGCGATCGCTCGATGACCTTCAAGCACTCTTCGGGTATCTAAGCAAAGACTCTCGGTTCGACACAAAACGAATTGGGTTGATAGGCCATGGCGAAGGTGCCGCGACTGCAGTTGCCGCTGCCTCGACGAATCCAAACATCGCATTCCTCATTCTCCTGGCTCCTCCCGGTGTCTCCGGCAGCGACTTGCTAATCTCGCAATCAAAGCTCTTAGCCAAAATCGAGGGTATGGCTGAAAAAAACCAATCCATCATGGAATCAATCCAACGCAAATTGCACGGATTGGTGCGAGCTAGCTTGAGCAAAGACTCTGCCCTCAAGGAGGTGCAACAGCTTGTTCAGGATCATTGGGACGGGCTCAAGGCATCGATCGAGGGAGAAAAGACGGCTCTCGAGTGGTCGCAGATTCGCAAGCAGTTGGAAAACCAGTTGATGTCGGACTACGAAAACCTGCAATCCGCGTGGAGCAAAGAATTTCTGTTCAACGAACCCGCAACAAACTGGATGCTCCTCCAGTGCCCCGTTCTGGCTGTTTGGGGAGAACGAGATATGCAGATCATTCCTGACGTCAATCGCCCCAAGATCGAGTCGGCTGTGGCAAGAGGCTCTGCGAAGTCGTTTCGGCTGGAACAAATCATAGGGCTCAATCATTGGCTACAAAAAGCCCCCACCGAGTCGAACCTCGAGGTCGAGGAGAATGCCCCCATTTCGAAAGAGCTCTTACAGGCAATCGAAAGCTGGGTGGCAGCCCAGCTCTGATCCCCTTTACAGTTTCTTAATCAACTCGGTTTCAAATCAAGGAGCAAGTCTTGCGGTCGATTGTTCCCGATCGACGCGGATCTGAACACTATCCCCCAGAACTGGCCGTTTCACCCCTACTTGCAGCTTCAGTGGTCCAGCCTTGACATCGAGTTGCACCGAATCTCCTTCGATGGCGGTCGGTACTCCCTGGACCCACAAAAGCATTCCCTTCTTTGCGTCCTTACCGAGCAGGAGCTTCAAACTGCCTTCTCGTTCAACAGTGAGCTCGGCCATCAAGAAGGTGACCGGATCCATGCCGGCATGAGGTTGATAAGTCGCCGCACCCTTTAATGGAACTTGTCCGGAAACAAGAGCTGGCAAAGGTTGCCAAGTGAAAGTGGAAGGATCTCCGCCGATCGAATCAAAGCTCGTTCGATTAAAGACTTGATTAGCCTTAGGGGTCCAGACGAGCGACTTCCAATCCCGCAGCGTCCCGTCTTCTTGAGCGCGCATCGGACCATCGATACGGCCCATTTCGATCATGAATCGAAGTAAGTCGATCGCTTCGGTTTCACTTAACGAGTCGAGCAATCCATCTGGCATCAAGGAACGCGAGTCCTTGCTCTCATCGATCGACTCTTTTTGCAATCGAATCTCTTTGCCGTCCGCTGCTCGCAAAGTGACCGTAGTATCGGTCTCACCGATGGGGATCCCTGTCACGATTTCATCATCGACGGTTCGAATGAGTTTCGCATTGTATCCTTCTTTCACTTTCGCAGCTGGATTGAGCAATGCCTCTACCAAGTAGTCCGCTGGAGCTTGGGCGCCTATGGAGGAAAGGTCTGGCCCAACAAGCCCCCCAACACCGGCAATTCGGTGGCACTGCGCGCACTGAAGCTCCGCTCGACGGTAAATCAATTCACCTCGATGCGGATCCCCCGAGGCCTGCGCTTTGGCGATCCATTGGTCGCGGAGAGCCTCGGACCATACCCATCTATTTTCTTTGAGTTTCGCGACAGACTCGATCATTTCGAGCAGCTTGGTGGCATCGGTTCCGCTGCTTCGAATGGCAGCCCTTATTTGCCGACCAGTCTCGGGTTGAATCGCGACCTTTGCAGCAGAGATGGCATCGGTCAAAGAGCCTGCGCCGTTCTTCTTGCTGAGCACCAATCGTACGATCTTGGCCCAAGCGTCATCGGAAATCCCCCCCGACGACATCTTGTTCACGATGGCGCGACAAGCGGCAGGCAGATCGAATTCTAGGGTTTGTTCGATGGCTGCGATCGAAACAATCGGGTCAGAGTCTTGCGTCGCTTGCGAGATCTGCTGCTTCGCTTCCGCATCACCGAATGCAGCCAAACCGACGATTGCGGAGGCTCGCATTTCCAGGTTCGGATCCTTCAGTGCAGCTTGAACGTTGCCTCGCAAGTCGTTCAGCTTCCACTGTCCAATTGCGCGAAGCGCTAGTTGCCGCAAACCTTGCAATTCAGATGCCTTCGACGTGGAGAGATTGGCCAGAACGGATTTCGCCCCGTCGGTTGGTGCAACGATTTGTTTTCTCGCTTTGCTACCATCGAGCAATGCGACCATCAAAGCGGCTTTCGCGTTTGAGTCCAACGCGGGCTTCGCATCTGGAAGTGTGAGAATGTCGAGCAATTTCGATTGCTGTGGCCCCGTACCAAGCTCGGCTGCCAATTGCAGTAGCTCGGCTGCATTCTGATTGGAGATTGCGTTTCCGGACCCGATGAGTTTTAAGAGTGCATCGACACTGGAGGGGTCTTGCACAGCTCGCATCGCAAACGCGATGTGCGATGGTCTGCCATTGAGACCTTGGGGATTGGAATTGAAATCGGGGAGCCAAGCGTCTTTGAGATCGCGAAGCGTTTGCCACAATGCAAAATCCAAATTTCGATCCATCGGCTGTTCCAGCACTTGGCAGGCCAGGGCCGCCGATTCAGGGGTCGGAATCTGAGCGAGGATACGAAGCGATTCTAGTCTAACACGCGGGTGGGAGTCTTCGATCCCGGGCTTGGCCCGCTGGATCCAGTTGTTCCACTTTTCAGCGGTAATCGGCTGTCCTGAGACACGTGCCAATCGAATTTCACGACTCAATTGATTGCGCAGCGAATGATAGGCTGCAGCCCGAATCCGTCCATCTTCGCTGCGGAGCAGTTGCTGCTGCATCGTCAAAGGAAAGTTCTCTTGCCCCTCAAGCATCCAAAGCCATTGCAGCCGGTCCAAATCGCGAGGGCTGGACTGCCAAGCATTTTGGATCTGGTCCATCGGAGGAGCCTTGAGCCGCATCGCTTGGGTCGCGAAGAGGCGAGGCAAATCCGCTTCTTCACGCATGAGAGCTGCGAGCTGTTCGAGCGGCAAGCTGGCATCGATTGGTTTCCAATCTGTCTTCTTCTGGTCTTTGTGGGTCAAACGCCAGATCCGGCCATGCGTCCTATCCCGACGTGGGTCTCGGAAATCGACTTCGCCGTGCTGAATGATAGGGTTGTACCAATCGGCGATATAGAGATGGCCATCGAGACCTTGCTT
>JALOQZ010000304.1 GCA_025459245.1 Pirellula sp. | reverse complement strand
ATGTGGGAGCCACCTGCACGGCATCACATCATCAACACAAGCAGCGACGTTGTCGACGTCCCCATGGCGGTTTGGGGCGTCAAAAGGGCAATATAAACGTATTTAAGCTCTCCTCTATTTATATAAAAAGAATTGCAAATTGGGCTAGAGTTGACCACGCATGCGTACTGATGGCGTTAGGGGATTGCGCAGCATCTATCGATGTCCTCTACGAGTTCGATGTTTCTGTACTGAAGGCGACTCCGGAAGAGATCGAAGCAGAGATCTTGTCCGATAACCAACGGGATATTCGATATATTGAACTTTGCTATCAAATGTTTCACTCCCTACAGGTTCCTGCATCATTGGCGAATATTGCATTGAATCAGGCACGTCGAATGGACTCCTGTACCGAACAAGAGATGCACTTGCTGAACGATAAGGTGGACAGCATAACGCGGGCAGTCAAGAAGGAAGTTGATTTGATTTACGGTTATTGGTTGGACAGAATCACATCGTTGACGCCAAACAATAGCTTTCTTCTGGGATTTTACAGACGTAACGTTCGCCTGTATAAGGGTAATTGGCTGCACTTTTCAGATCAGATTGTATCAGATTCTGCGGGAAGAATGAGTAAAGAGATTTTCTCCATGGTCGAAAGACGCGTCGACGAAGGACATCATGAGGAACTTTCTTTTGCTATTAACGAGCTTGCCAACGGTCATTCCTATGCCCGAAATCCACAATTGGCACTCAAGTTCGCGAAAATCCGAAGCGAGGCAAATCCAAATAGCGTGATGGCAAAACAAGATTTGGCATTCGCACAGTTTCGAAATGGTAACGTTCAGGAGTGTCTGAAGTTACTGGGCGATCAAGTCAGAATTGGTGACGCAACCGTTAGTGGCATTTATGCAATGGCGCTTTGGCAATCAGGCCAGAAGGCAAAGGCTCGCCGGTACTTAGGCAACGAATACAGAGCGGCTTTAGACACTTATTGTCAGAACTGTTTGGAGGCGGAAAAACAGGGGCGTACTGCTTTGCCTACAGCGGATCAACTCCGTAATGTGGATCGTGAAGCTACGGAAATGTGCTTCTCAGAGTCCGACGATTCCTTGCCCGAACAGCACGCTATACCGTTGCCTGCAGACTCTTCCGTGCAAAGAGGGACCGAAGCATTTCTCGATACAAACGTGTTCGCTTGGATTACTAACGAGAGAAAACGCATGAAGGATCGAGCTACCAAATTGTTCAACGAGCAACGTGATCGCCCCGCGATAAGGGCCTACAGCGAGCTCATGGAAACGTACCCAGATGAGGGTTGTCTTGTGCTAAATCACAAGAATCGCGGTATTGCCTATTCGAGGCTTAGAGACTTCGATCATGCGCTGAGTGACTTGAATACAGCAAGTGAGCTCGCCCCAAATGATTGGGAGGTGGTTGCAGCTCGAGCGAAAGTTTTTTCATCGTTGAGACGCTTTGATGAAGCATTGATGGAGATCGACCAGTTGATCAGGGCAAATTATCAAGTGAAGAAAACTCACTTTGAACGAGCGTACATTCTTGCACAGTTACGTAGGTACGAAGAGGCGATCGAGTCGATTCAGAATTGCCTGAATGTCGAGGACGCCGACTTCGATCCAACGATCCCAAAATGTGATCTGCACGCGTTCCAGGGCGCTATTTACCTTCGTGGGCTTCGCGACGCTTCGAGAGCCGTCGCGGAACTGACATCTGCACTAGAATCAGATCCATGGTTATCATACCGCTACGATGAGCCGTTTTTGTTCCGGCTACGAGCCGAAGCGCACAGGAGCCTCGGTGCGCAAGAGAAGGCGGAAGCCGACGAAGAATCTGCTGAAGAGATTGAATTAGGATCGAAAGCCCATACGAACCAGCCTCAATGAACAATTTGCAAAATGTCACGCAGCTCTTATGTCGGCTCGATTCGGGGGATGGGGAGGCTGCGGCGGAACTGTTTCCGGTGGTCTACGAAGAACTGCGACGCTTGGCGAAGCATAAACTGGCAAATGAGAAGCCCGGTCACACATTGCAACCCACCGCTCTGGTTAACGAAGCGTTCCTCCGTTTGGTTGGCGGCGAACAAAGTGTCGCGTACCGATCTCGCGCCGGCTTCTTCGTCGCAGCGTCCGAAGCGATGCGTCGAATCCTCGTCGATGCCGCTCGCCGAAAACTGGCTCAGAAACGAGGGGGCGATCTCCAACGCGAACACATTGAAATCGACTTCATCGAAATCAAACGCCCCGATGAACTTCTTAGCGTGCATGAAGCCATCGATGCATTCTCAGCTGTCGACGCTCCATGCGCAGAAATAGTGAAACTGCACTACTTCGGTGGATATCAACTTAACGAAATCTCACAACTGCTCGGGATTTCCATCGCCACGGTCAGTCGCCGCTGGGTCTACGCCAAAGCTTGGTTAAAGACATTTATAGAGAATTGATCCAAAGATCGGAGTAGATTTAAGTGAGCTCGGGGAACGATTCGCGATTCGCAAGCCTGCTCAGGAGCGTCTTGGTGCGAAGGATAAAATCGGACTTGTAATTGGCGACCTGTTGCTCGGTGATCGAAAGTCGCTCGGAAATTTCTTTGTTGCTAATCCCCGCCACGAATAACAACTCAATACACTTGAGCTTCTTCCAGTCGTCCTTGCTCTTCCATTTGCCGATTTGCTCTCGCAGGGCATCCATCAATGCCAACTCCTCTGCGTCTCGCCTCTCAACGGAACGAGCGATGCTGCTGACGGCGCGATAGGGCGCGGGGGCTTGCTGGGCGCCATCGCTCGAACCATCGGGAGAGGCAAACGATGTCGCTTGCCGCCGCCCCTGCTTGCGCAAATGGTCGGTCAGCTTGTACGCCGCAATCGAGAACAAATATCCCTCCAGCGGACGTTCGCAGTCGTAGTTAGGAAGACTATTCAAAAAACCCAGGAACGTGTCTTGGACAATATCCTCGGCATGCGAGCGATCCAACAATCGAGCGGAAACGAATGCGAGCAACCTGCCTTCATACCGATCGATAAGCTGCCTCCAAGCGTCTGTATCGCCCGATCGAATGCTATCGACAAGTAGCCGCTCTGGATTGACTGGGGTGTTCAAGGAACTCATGCCTTCAGTTTACGGGATTCCCGACGCGCTAACACCCCTACTAGTCCAGATAGAAGCATCATCCCACCGATGGAAGCTCCGCCGAGCGCCCCAACTTTGCTAATACGTTCTCGAAGGATGGATTTTTCTTCCCAACCTCGAACGACATCGAGCTGCTCCTTGGAGATGTAAACCTGCTTCCATAGCTGATGATAGGTTCCAGAGGGCAACTCTACGACTTGGTCGTATTCACAATCTTGGACCAACCAGTGATCCTCGATGTACTTTTTCGTCAATGGAGCCAATTGGCTCGCGCTCGTTTCTCGCAAAACATGCGTCTCGAGCATCTTTTGCACTTCCGGCAACAGCTGCGAATCGAACTCTTCGTAACATTGCTCCAAGTCCTCAGCAGTCGCCGTCGGAATGGCAAACCGCAACTCCCCTTTGCTCACTTGCGGAGCTCGCACCCAATCGGGAGCATCCGCCGGGAGAATCGGTTTATCCAAAAGCTGCACCGAAGGTTTCTCATTGGCTGTCGCTGCTTCGGATGGCGAGCTCGCGACCTTTTTATTCGACTCTTCCTTAGAGGAATCGGTCACAGTCACGGTCGATGTGCTGGCAGATTCCGTTTTGGCTGGCTCTGCAGTGGAGGGGTCTTCCAGAACGGGAGGGGCCAGAACGGGAGGGGATGGTGCCACTGGAGCCGCAGGTGCTTTCCGCCCCTCCACGACTGTCTTCCCTTCAGGCGTTAGCTCCTCGGGGGTCTGAATCGTGATCACAATCGTGAAGATGACGCAAGAGATGACGCATTTCATAGTTGAAGAATCCTTACGCGAGCTTCGCGTCCTTGTAGTTCATCCACGGTGAGGAAAGTTGAACGGCAAACGAGGTCACTCCCGCAAGGAGAAGACACCAGGGCATCGGGAATGCAAACAACCCTTGAACCAGTGCGGCCATCGCGACCGACCATGCGATCGTCCAAACACTGAATCGGCTTCGTCGCAAGACATCTCCTTGACGCCACCACCTGACAATCCACATCAGACAGCAGAAGTAAGCGATGTGAGCAGGGAGCAAAGGCTGTCCATCTTCAGAGTAGAACCCCTTCCAAGCCTTGTTCCAGTCTGGAGATCGAAACTCAACACTTCCCCACTGCGTACTCGTGATCTCTTGCCAAGGAATATACAGCCAATCGCTCAATCCGTAGCTAGCAAGCCCGAGCATCACTCCGGACGACATCATGATGAATCGATAGACGATCGAATCCTCTGTCTGTGACTCCCATCGTCGCGCGAAGAAGATCACCGTCCAAGTCGTCAAGAGCGACATCACGCCTGTCCAAGCGATCCCGCCCAACCACGCCGTGCTATCCCCTTCGAGCCGAGCGTGTAGGAGCAGCGAACTGGCCAACGCCAAGGTTGCGATCGCAGCTCCCGAGAATCCCCACGAACGAGTCCGAGCATAGGCTTTCGACCAAAATCCTCGCGATTGCAATTGCTCTCGCTGGTCCTTTTGCCAATTTCGCAGCGCAACTCGATAAGGAACCGGATTGACTTTTGCAATAGGTTGCACCGGAGTGAACACCGTTGCTCCCATCGATGGCGAAGGAGAAGCGGGTGGCCGATTTGCGGCCGCGTACTGCGGTTTCAGAGGCACCGAAGATTTCTGCGCCCGCGCTGGTCCTCCCGTAAGGAACCAAACGATGTAGTAGATGACGTATCCGAACAATGCCATGAACCCAAGTGGAGCAATCCATCCGCCATTGGTGATGAGCAAAATGATCGAAAACGCAATCACGACACCGCGCATGCC
>JALOQZ010000303.1 GCA_025459245.1 Pirellula sp. | reverse complement strand
TATCTCTTTTCGTCCTGAGTACTTTTGGCTCAATTCTGCGGCGTCATCGCGACGCCGGTCCACCGCGCCGGGATTTCTTTCGTCCCTGCCGGGACTAGGGTGACGCGGTGGTGTCCATCCCAGTCCTGAAGGACTGGGCTATTGTCTTTCGTCCCTGCCGGGACTAGGACTAGCATTCACTTTTGGCTACGCCAAGAAGTGTTTACGTATTCATTCCGAGCTAAGCTCGGGGGGAGACTAGCCGTATCCTCTCGAGCGACTACTACACGTTGAGCGGGCCGCGGCCCCGCTTGCCGTTCGATGTCCATTAACCGGTGCAGTACATCTAGCCATATCGAAAACTCCTGTTTTTTTGGGGCTAGTAGCGTGGAATCGACCTTCGAACATTCCTCCCAATGCTATCGTTGTTCGACAATAGCACATAATTGTCAAGTCATTGCAAAAAAGTGTCGACTGGAGGATAATGGCCGTGGTCGGGGAGTTCCTCTGCAAGCCACCCAAAAAGGACGAGACCCATGCACAACGAACAACGCGCTCTAGCATCCAGGCTGAAGAACGCCCGTAAAAACGCGAACCTCACCCAAGATCAGGTTGCCCAAAGCCTCGCGCTCCAGCGTACTGCGATTGTTCAAATCGAAGCGGGAAACCGAGCCGTGAGCACTCTGGAATTGAGCAAATTGGCACAACTCTATGGTTGCCCAATCTCCAGCTTTTTCTCGAGCGACGACACTCCGATCGAAGAAGATGCCTTGGTAGCATTATTTCGAGCAACTCAAACGGAAGGTGACGGTGCCCCGTGGCAAACGGAGGTTGCTCGATATCTTGAGATCTGTCGAGCTGGAGTTGAATTGGATCGGTTGTTGGATCGCCCACCGCACGCTGGTCCGCCATCGTATCAGATGTCTCAACCACAGAGCACTATGGAAGCTGTGGAACAAGGCGAGCTAGTGGCAGAAAATGAACGCCGCCGGTTGAGCCTTGGACATAACCCAATTGCTGACATGGCCGAACTCATCAATGGACAAAACATCTGGGCATCCGGAGCCGTATTGCCGGATGAAATGTCCGGGCTGTTTTTGCATCACAGCTCGATCGGTTTGTTCATTCTGGTGAATTTCGATCATCCTCGGGCAAGAAAACGGTTCTCGTACGCACACGAATATGCTCACGCACTGTTAGATCGTGGAGCGACTGCAACCGTTTCAATTGCTGCTGACAGAAGGAAGCTGACTGAGGTCAGGGCTAATGCCTTCGCCGCTTCGCTGCTGCTCCCGCGAACGGGCGTCTACGCGTTCCTGGAATCGCGGTTTAAGGCAAGTCCAAGTGTATTTGACCAAGCAGTATACGATCCGATGGCAGAAGAAGATCGCGGTGAAGTTAAGGCGTCTCGCCGAGCAGCCGCCTTTTCCCAAGTCCTTACCTTTGAAGACGTGGCTGCACTTTCACACCATTTCGGCGTGAGCTATCAAGCCGCTCTATTTAGGTTGAAGAGCTTAGCCATCGTAAATGCACCCGAATTTGAGGAACTGCGAGAAAAGGAGAATCTTGGCTTGCGGTTCCTAGAATTGTTGGAGCTGTGGGATGATCTGTATGGCAAAGAAACCCGCCCTCCAGACCGGGAACTCATTAGTCAAGTCGTTCACCTTGCACTGGAGGCTTTCCGAAGAGAAGAAATCTCGTCCGGGAAAATGAGGGATCTGAGCAAATTGCTTGGAGTGCCCTCAAAAGAACTGCTTCAATTGGCAGAGGCCACTTGATTCCTCGTTACGCCAAGGATGAGCAACGATGACCAAAAGCGTTGTCATTACCGACACGAGCGTGCTGATCAACTTCTTAGTGTTCGATCAACTCCATGTACTCTCCCAACTGACGGAATTTGATTTCTCCGTGACAGAGCATGTTCGTGCGGAGATCACGGAACATTTTCCCGAGCAGCTTCAGCGGCCGAACGCTGCATTCGAAGCTGGCTCAATCAACGAGATCTGTGTGACCGACATTGTCGAAGTTCGGCTTTTCGCAGAACTGACAACCCAAGGTCTTGGCATCGGCGAATGTTCGGCGGTAGCCGTCGCATTGAATCGAGGGATCAGGATTGCGATTGATGACAAGCGAGCAATTAAGAAGATACGTCGACTAGGCTACAAGCTAGACACGATAAGCACTTCGGAGCTCACTGTCTGCCTGATAAAAGCAGCCATCCTTACCGTCGAAGTGGCCGACAACTTCAAGAAGATTTGGGAAGTTGAATATCGATTCAAGCTTCCATTCAGCAGTTTCGCCGAATTTATCGGGCCAACGTCGGAGGAATAGTCCCTTTTTACCGACTCTCCTAAAAGAGCTCGAGCTGGCTGGGAAGTTGAGCTTGACTGGAAAGCGAATGGGGTTGCTGCAGGAACTCCTTTGTATAGGTCCCCATGACGCGGCCTGCTAATGCCATCCCCGATAGCAACGCTCCTTCGATATTCGGTGTTTGAAACCAATCGCCACACACACCGATACGGCTTCGGGAGTCCCAGAAGCAAGCCTCGTCTGCGATATTCTGCGCGACGGCCGCGTAAAGCCATCGGTGCGACTGCCGAAAGAGTGGTTCGGGCGGTGCGACAGGAAACAATCTTTGCAGTTCATCCATCAGCACTTCGCAAACACGATCTCGATCCAATTGGATGTTTTCCGCTGCCCAGTCGCTGCTCGTTTGCACCACCCAGCAATCCAATTCGCTCGGACGCTTCGGTTTGCTCGAATCGCGTGCAATCCATGCGATCGGCGAGTCTTTTACAAAAGCTCCATCGTACGGCAACTCCCATCGCGTTGGGAACGCCATCATGAATGTCCAGCATGGCCGATGCGACGCTCGCTTCAGCTTTTCTGCGGATTCAAGCCCCGAGGGAAGCAACTGCAATGTCTGATGCGCGGGGCAGTTGAAGAGTACTGTATCAAATGGCTCGCTTTCGAATCGCTCTTCTTGTGTGGATGGGGATCCAAGCTGCCCCGCGAGCTTGTAGTTGCCCCTTTCCCCAGCGATGCTGTCGACTCTGTGCTGATAACGGACCAACAAGTCCTTTGCCAAATGCTTGCCGATGGCACTCATGCCAGGTACCCACACGATTCGGTTTGCATTCGATTTCTCCGCGACGATTTCTCGATCGCGCCATTCGACGATTCGCCCCGACCATACGCTGGCTAGCCCCGATGTCATCCAACTGCAGACATACTTTGCGACTCGAGGGTCTTTACACGTGAAATACTGAGCCCCGTGATCGAACTGCAGCGTTTGCTCCAGCCTCCGAGTCGAAGATCTTCCCCCTGGACCTCGCGACTTGTCGAACACCGTCACATTCCATCCATGATCGACCAAGATCCGGGCCGCCATCAGCCCCCCAAGTCCCGATCCGACTATGGCGATCTTCGGTGCAGAGGGTAGTTTTAAATCGTCGATCTGCGACTCGTATTTGTCGAGGTCCATTCGCTGGACATGCTCTGACGTGGGACGGCCGCGAACCGTTCCAATGATAGGTTGGGCTGGCTGAAAAGGACGATCGAACTGACCCAAACACCAGAGGATTCCTCCGTACGAGGCAGGGTCGCGACCATCGAGCGCATATCGGTGGTTCAGATCGATCAAGTATCTGAGCGCATCCGCTGCGTTCTTCGTCCATTGCAAAATGGCTTTACCCCAAGTCATACGCACGTTGTTATGCAACTCGCCATGCTTGATCAAACTCCGTTGGCACGCATTCCAGAGGCGATCGCAAGTCTTTCCGCGGGATAGTTCTTCCCAAGTGTAAAGCTGCTCTCGGGCATCCCTCTCGTGCTGCGATAAGGTTTCTATCGCCCAAGCAGGAAGGGTATCGAGCGTGTCGTAGTTGTCACGATAGAAGCAATAACAGTAAGCCATCTCACGCCATATGAGGAGTTCCTCAAGATACTTCTCTGCGCCACGATGGTGGGCATCACGCGCGAGACGCATCGGTGATACCATTCCGTAGTGCAAGTAAGCCGACATGCGGCTGGCGACCCCTGTCGTCGGATCGTTACGAAGCTTGGCGTACTTGGAAAGCTTTGTTTTGCAGTAGTGTTCCCACCGTGCGTAGCCTGCCTTCGAGCCGCCAGTCGTGTCAAGCACCGGCCCAATCGAGTGATCAATCTCGCAATTGGCTACCAACTCGGCGATATCGATCTGTTGGGTGTCGATCGGTTCAAATGGAATCTTGCCGTCCCATCGCGCCGGGATTGCTTGGCACAAGGGCCATGGAGCTCCAACTCGCTCTTTGTATAAACGACGTGTAGCATCTTTGTAGGCAAACGCGCGATCATAAGCTTTGCCCACTTTCTGCATCGGCACAACGCAGGAGGTATCGACGGTCAAGATGGGAGTGGTAACGGTTCCTCGAAGACGTTCTACCCAAGCATCGGTGGGCTCGCCGGGAAACTCATCGGTGACCAAAACTCGCGCCATCGCAGCTATCTTCTTAAGAGCCGGCGTGCGATAGTCTTTTCGGTCGACGTGCAATACATGTCGGATCCCCAATTCGGCGTATTGCTGAGCAAGGTCGACGGCACCTTGCAAACTAAACCAATGGTGCCGATCCGACGCGAATCGGTAGTTTTCACTGATTCCTTGATAGACCAAAAGCGGCGCGTTCAACGCCGATGCAAGAAGTCTGGCCGCATCCAACGCTGGATTCTCGTCCGTCCTCAACGCGTGGTGGGTCCAATAAACGACGGGACAGACCGATTGATCTCCCACGTTGTCATCATTAGTTACAGGATCACCACCCAGGCTATACCACCTCGCACGCTCGAGGAGGTGGGGTGGAAGGTGGAAAGGATGCGAGAATCTCCTGCAGTGCGGTCGATCGATTGAGCATGTCTGAGAGTCTGGGAAGGGATCTTACGAGCCCAACACCGACGCACAACCGTTGTGAATCCGGATCTGAGCCAACGGAGTTGGGCTGCTACGGCACGAAGCAGACGCTTGGATTGTAGGGGGGCGTCAAGCGCTGAGGTTCGGCCGCATTCAGTCAGGGATTGATCGCTATTTGTTGCGTTGCAGCTGAAACAGATCGTACATTGGCTCCGCCAGTTGAGATGCGCTCGCTTTGGTCATCTCTTCGCTCAGAATTTGATCCAATTGGCCCTGAAAAATCTTCTCTGCCCGCCCACCGTTGAAGTAAGCGGATCCCTCCTGCGAAGAACGGAGCGAGGAAATCATTTGCGAAAACATGGTCTGACCGACGAAGTTCTGGAAAGCCTCTTTGAGTTCGTCCCCCTCCTTGGCTTCGTTTAGATTCAGGCCTTTCAAATGGGGATTCAGGCCTTTCAACTCGGAAACGATTCCAGCGGATCCAGATTCCTCGGCCGAAGATTGCGCCCCGACGGCTGGAGAGTTCTCCTTCAAAAACGTATCGGCGAAACTCGGCCCCTCAAGATCTTTTGCTCGCGACAAAAGCGAATGGGCACCTCGGGTTTGGTCTACCATCGACGCAATCGAATCAAGATGTTTACTGCCAATCGGATTGGACATTCTTCGGCACCCTTCGCGTTCTTCGCAAACTTGGAGCAAGATCTCTATTACTCGATCACTAATTCGCCATACAAGTTGCCTTGCTTGTATATCCCTTTGATGATCGTGATGATGTCGGCGGTCGGGACGTTGAGCACATTCAAGCCATCCACCAAACTCTTGAGTTTGGGATTCTCAGGTGTTTCTTTTGGTAATCCAACAAATCCACCGGCGGGGGGAGCGTTGCCTCTGGGGGCGAACGTCAAATTGCCGAAGGAGACGGCAACGGGAGCAAACGTGACATCTTCTCCAATGACAACAACCCCCTCTCGCTCGTTGATGTAGACCCGTTTTTGATTGGCGAGATTGATCAACGGCAAGTTAAGGATCATCGAAACAAACTCGACCGGCTCGTTTACATAGATGTCGGGTATCTGGACAACGACGTGGGTCTGATCAATGGCTGTCGCAATCTTCTGGGTCGATCGAGTCGAACGAGTTGCTGAAGAGTTGGTTGGATTCCCTGTCCCTCCTTGCTCATCGTAGCGATTGATCTTGTCCGCAATGAGTTGGGATGTCGCGAATGAACTGTGGTTCGGGGTAAGGACCAGAGTGACTTTGTTGTCTTGTACGAAAGGGTTTTGCACCGTCTGCTCCATCTTGCAGCCGTTCACGACGCGACCGGATGTCGGCACTTTGGGATCATCGAGGGTCACGGGCCCACTCGCCAACGCATAAGTCGTCGTTTGATCGGCTCTCGGTCCGAGCATGTGCGTTAAAACGAGATAACCACCCTCCAAGCTCTTCGCGTTAATCGCGCTCACGGTACATGAAACTTTGTCCCCTTGCACCAAGCCTGTAGGCGGGATCTTCGCGACGACCCAAACCATGGCAACATTTTTGGTGTTCGCGAATTCTTTCTCATTGATTCGCCAACTCCGAGCCGACCAAATCAGGACGAAGCGAAAGAACTTGTCCCAGTTTGATAAACGTAGGGCCCAAGTCGGTTAG
>JALOQZ010000302.1 GCA_025459245.1 Pirellula sp. | reverse complement strand
TTTTCCTCCCGCACGGGTCATCCGCGAACTCAATCGAAACGATAGACCGTAGGACTCCGCCAGCGGCAGCGCCAGGCCTCCTAAAAACAATTCGTCGTAGAGCCAAGCCATCGATTCCAAATCGCTTCGAGAGACAGCTTGGAAATTGCGATGCTTTATGACTTTCGACCGAGAGAGGATTCGATCGGCAATGATCGCTTGTCGCTCCCCTCGATCCCGCCAAAGATGGGGGGATTGATAAAGGATCTCGCCAAGCTGCCTTTGCATGGCGATGCGCTGCGACGTCGAAAGCGTCATACCAGCGGGGGAAACCTGCCTTGAAACTCTGGAAAGCTTTTGCTCCTCGCTCATCTTCGACGATCCGTTCGGCTTGGCTGGTTTCCTCATATCCTTTGATCCATCCTCCGCGGCGGTGAAACGCAGGGGAAGTATACCGCAGGAGCCGCGACCAGTGCAGCAGCGAAACGCCTGCCCGAAGGAAAAGGGTTGGGGTATACTCCAACGGTTGACTCTGCATCCGTCCCCCCTTTTTTTTGCTTGATCGAGTCCCATGCGAATCCTTCTCGCGCTGCGCGCCTTCTTTGCCGTTCTGCTCAACAAAGAACGAGCGATCGCTTTCGAAAAGCTTCTTTCGCCCGGAGCACCCCCATCGGAGCCAACTCGGCTCCCAACGGAAGCGAAGCGTACGGCGGAGCTAGAGTCCACTCCCAGTCCCGTGAGGAAGGGGCCCCCAACCTCTGCCAAGGCGTCTCGAAGCGATGCTTTGACTTTGCTTAGCACCTTGCAACGTGAAGCTCGTTTAGTCGACTTGATCCAAGAATCGCTCGACTCCTACAGCGATGCTCAGATCGGGGCCGCCGCGCGAGATGTGTTGCGAGACTCGAAAAAATGCCTGCAGCAATCGTTCGGCATCAAGCCCTTGCTCGATCAAACCGAAGGAGATTCAGTATCGATCCCTGATGCCCCTTCGCCGATTCGCTGGCGACTGCTCGGCTCTCCTGCGTCCAGCGGTCGTGTGGTTCATCCAGGTTGGACCGCGACGCATTGCAACCTTCCGACGTGGTCGGGTACCCCAGAGGACCAATGGGTTCTCTCGGCTGCCGAAGTAGAAACCTAAGCGGCGGCCTATCCATCGACGCGCCAACAGCTTCGGACGGCATGACCACCGCGAACACACCAGCCAATGCAGTTCCCAATCCGTCGAATCGATTTGAGATCCGAGCGGGTTCGCGACTGCATTTAGGGCTCGTCGAAATCCATTCGGGTGCACCGAATTGTTTCGGTGGCATCGGCTGGATGGTCGAGGAACCGAGCTCCCGAGTTCGGTTTGATGTTGCTGAATGCGCTTTAAGTGATTTGCAAATCGATGCACCGACCGGGTGGCGCGATCGAGTCCTCGAACTTTGCCGTCGATGGCTCACCGCAAATCCGACCCGTGGTAAGCTTCCGATTCATAGGGTAAGTCTCGAATCTTCGCAACGTCCGCATCAAGGTTTAGGATCTGGGACTCAATGGAGTTCTATGATTTCGCACGCCCTTTGTGCAGCGGTTTGTTCTGATCCAATCGGCTACCGGATGTCGCTCGAGCAGTTGGCGAGTTTGAGCGGTAGGGGACTTCGCTCTTACATAGGCCTAACAGGTTATTTATCAGGAGGGGCAGTCATCGATTTTGGTCATGCCGCCCCTGAAGAGCTCCCAAGTTCCGAAGGGGCCCTGATTTTCGACGGGCGCATCACACCGAGACGGGTTGAATCGATTCCATTTCCAAGCTGGCCCATTCTGCTAATTTGCGACGAAGCAGGCCATGGGGAGTTTGGAGATTCTGAACGCAAAATGTTTCAAGCTTGCTCGCAGCAGGCTAATCCCGGCCGTGAACTCATGTTGTCGCTGATTCACCAGCAACTGATCCCTGCTTTGCAGACAAGCGATTGGGAACGCTGGGACGGTCATATCGGCCAATACGGTGCTTTGGCAGGAAAGATTTTCGAAAGGGTGCAGGGAGGTGTTTATCGATCGCAGTCGATTCAGAGTGTAATCGAAACGTGTAAACGGCTTGGATATCACGGTGCTGCTCAGAGCAGCTGGGGCCCAACGGTCGCATTGGCGGTGCGAGACCTTGAAGAAGCAACGGGAGTCGCTGACGAACTAAGCAAGCGATTAGCTGGCGTCCGAGTCACGTTAACCGAAGCGAAAAACCAAGGCTCTGCGGTCGCTCGATTGGTAGGTCCTTAAGTCGATGAAACCCTCATTGCAACTTATCGGTCGACTGGCGCCATCTCCCACCGGTGCGCAACACCTCGGAAACGCTAGGACCTACCTTCTCGCCTGGTTGCTTGCTCGGATCCAAAGTGGACTCCTTTATCTGCGGATCGAAGACCTCGATACACCTCGGACCAAAATGGGGGCGGAGGCACTTTTGCTCGAGGACTTGCGTTGGCTCGGGCTTGTTTGGGATCGGATGGAGCCCGATTCACGTGGAGATGGATTCTGGGGACAATCACTTCGAAATCGAGGATATGTGCTTCAATCGGAGCGGATCGCTCGATACGAGTCCATCTTAAGTATTCTCAAAGACCAAGAGCGGATCTATCCATGCACATGCACTCGAAGCGAAATAGAGCAAGCGTCGAGCGCGCCTCATGAGCAAACGCCTTTAGCGAATACCTCTATGCCAGCATCGCCTGTCGATGGTTTAGTCTATCCAGGCACTTGTTCGTTTCGTCAATCCGCTGATGCAGAAGAACTCGACGCCAAGGGGATCAAGTACGCTTGGCGATTTCGCTTCTCTTCCATTGTCGATACGGATAAAGAAAGCGACCTTGCGAGCTGCTCTGAAATGCAGATGAAGTGGGTTGATGATTTTTTGGGAGAACAAACCATTGCACCTGTGTCTTCCTTGGGCGATTTTGTTGTCGCTCGAAATTATGGTCCGCCCGCATACCAGCTGGCAGTGGTGGTTGACGATCATGACATGGGGATCGGCCAAGTCGTGCGGGGGGACGATCTGGTTTACAGCACTTACCGCCAGCTAGCTCTCTATAAAGTATTGGGCTGGACGCCCCCTCGGTGGTTTCACGCGCCGCTCGTAGTCGGTCCCGATGGAAAGCGGTTGGCAAAGCGTCATGGAGACACTCGACTTTGTACATTGCGTGAAGAAGGCTATTCGAGTCGATTTATTCTGGGGCTCCTGGCTCATAGTTTTGGGTGGATTGATCGTCCCGAGGAGATCGATCTCGCGGAATTGGAGGCTATCGCTCGCCTCGATCCCACGATTATCGATAGAATCCCAAAGAAACCGATCCAAATCCCGTTACCGAATCTACCTTGATGCCCCCCCTCGAAAAGGTTTGCTCGCATGTCCTCGGATGATCCGAATAAATCGATTGCAAAGCGACAGATCGCCAGGTTGATCGGCAGTTCGGATATTCCGATGTATGTCTTGGACGAACAAGACGTGCTCGTTTACGCCAACGAGCGTATGCTCGATTGCCTGAACCAGCTCACCGAATGCGGTGCGTCAACAATCGAACCGATTGGACTCGATTGCAGTATTCTCGCAGACAATGCAGCCCTCCGGCGCTCAGATTCTGCGAGCGATGTGACATTGAGAGGCCTAGCGACGAAGCTTGCACCTCCAACTCTATGGGATCGAGCCTCCGTGCATCTAGGTGCTTGGGATGCGCAATTCACTCGCATCCTTATCCCTCTCGAGTCAAACAAAGAGATGGTTCGGAATGCATCGCCTTCATCTACCCTGCTCGCGTTGTTGGTTCCGGAAAGATTGGCGGATATTTATCTACATTTGCGATCGAGCAGTACAGAGCGCACCTCGTTGTCCGCCGAGGCAATGGCTCCGGAGTTGAATTCGCTTTGGTTAGCAGCCGGAGGTTCTTTAAAGGCTCACTTGTTTCGAGAACAGCTCGAGATGGCGAGCGGATTCGAGGGGGCCACTTTCATTCTTGGCGAGTCCTGCAAGGAGCGTGAGGAAATCGCGATCACCATTGCGCGATCTCGGGCATCTCGGCAGGGAGTCCCGTTCCAGGCTGCGTCCTTCATCCGAGTCGATTGCCACTTGATGGACCATTCACTTTTGGAGAGCGTTCTGGAGGCGGTGGATGAAGTGATTCGAGCCTTTGGTGCCCGTGCCTCGCTTCACTTGTCGAGATTGGATGAGCTTCCCGAGGAGCTTCTGCTCGCGATCGATCGTTATTTGTCCTCCAGACCACAGCTTGTGACCTACGCAACGAGCCGCAGAGCGTTGCACGAAGATCGGGCCCCAGGTTCCCTATGGCACCGATTGTGGTTACGGCTTTCGACGTTGCGCATCGAGTTGCCTTCCGTGCGAGAGCGCCTCGAAGACTTTGATCCCTTGCTCGCCAGTTGGTTTCAAGCGAGACAGCGCGGGGTTGAGCAAGGGCTCCGGGTGCGATCCGATAAAACGGCTCGCCACCTTGTCATTGCATCCCCTGCCAAAGAAGCGCTGCTCGCTTATCCCTGGCCGGGTAGTTACGAGGAACTTGCGATGGTCATGGAGGCCTGCTTTCAGCAAGCGAAGGGGGACGAGATCCAGCTGTCGAACCTTCCCATCGCCCTGCGCACCAGCCCCAGTCACTTCGAACGCCCCCCTGCAGTGGAACCACTTGCGCTCGACGAAGTGTTGGAGCAAGTTGAAAAGCAACTCATCATGGAAGCTTTGGAGCGATGCAAAGGAAATCGAACGGCCGCATCGAAGCTACTATCCATCTCACGAGCACGCATGATTCGCCGGTTACAACAATGGGGACTGATGCCCGATTCGGTTTCAGGTGAAGACGAACCAGATCAGGATATGCCTCAATTTGAAGAGATCCCCGATGAATGACCGACTGGAAATCTAGTTGGGAGGATCTACTTTCCGATGCAAAAGCGACTGAAAAGGGC
>JALOQZ010000042.1 GCA_025459245.1 Pirellula sp. | reverse complement strand
GCTGACTCTGAAAGGGCTTGGGCGTGGAGGTATCGCGATTATGTGATTCAATCCCTTAACCAAGACAAACCTTTCGATCAATTCATGAAGGAGCAGTTGGCGGGCGATGAATTGGCGGGCCCGCGCGCGGGCGATTGGACCGAGTCCCAAAAGGAGTGCTTGATCGCAACTGGCTTTTTACGGATGGCCGCGGATGGCACAGGGAGTGGAGACAACACGACGGAAGGACGCAACAAAACCATTTCCGATACGATCCAAATTTTGGGCAGTACGTTGCTCAGCTCGAGCCTTCACTGCGCTCAATGCCACGACCATCGGTATGACCCGATCTCCCAGCAAGACTACTTTGCGCTGCGGGCCGTACTCGAACCCGCTCTCGATTGGAAAAGCTGGAAAACACCCTCGGAAAGACTGATCTCTTTGCAATCCGAAGCGGATAAACTCCGCTCGCAGGAGATCGAGGCCGAAGCCGCGAAGTTGCTTGAAGAGAAAAGCAAAAAGCAATCGGAGTTCATGAAGGAAGCCTTAGAGAAGGAGCTTGCGAAGTTCCCTGAGAGTGACAGAGACTTGCTCCGAACAGCTTACGAAACCCCTATCGATAAACGCACTGAAGAGCAGAAAGCTCTTTTGTTAAAGAACCCGAGCGTCAATATCACGCCTGGTGTCCTCTACCAATACCTGCCAGCGGCGACGGAGGAATTGAAGAAGATGGATGCCAAGGTCGCCGAAATTCGAGCCAAGAAGCCAGCGGAAGAATTCGTTCACGCATTGGTGGAACCACCAAACCATCTTCCCAAAACGCAACTTTTCCATCGGGGGGATCCCAATCAACCAACTCGAGAAGTAAAGCCTGGCAAACTCTCGGTACTGGTTTCGAGCGATGCGGCCCCTTCGTTACCCGAGGATGACACCGCCTTGCCGACATCGGGGCGTCGGCTTGCATTTGCTCGTTGGCTTACCGACCGCGAGGAGCCAAACCCGCTTTTCTTGAGATCGATGGTCAATCGCGTATGGCTCCATCACTTCGGCCGAGGGATCGTAGAAACGCCTGGTGACTTTGGTCGATTGGGAGCTACACCGACCCACCCTGAAGTGCTCGACGCACTAGCGAGGGTTTGGTTGGATCGCTCGTGGAGTCTCAAAGGTCTGCATCGTGAGATTCTTTCCTCGAGCGTTTATCGACAAAGCTCAGCAAAGCATGCAACGGGTGATGCTCTCGATCCAGACAATCGATCCTACTGGCGGAAACCTCTCATGCGACTGGAAGCAGAAGCGATCCGCGATTCGATGCTCGCCCTATCCGGGACTCTTAACACGACGCCCTTCGGTCGCCCCATTCCTCTGCAGGAAGACGAAACCGGGCAAGTGCGCATCGATCCCGCTCAAACCAGGCGTAGCATTTACGCAAAGCAACGGCGAACTCAACCGATTGCCATGCTTCAAAGCTTCGATGCCCCGGTCATGGGAATCAATTGCGAAGCTCGTCCCGCCTCGACCGTTCCTACGCAATCGCTTATGTTGATCAACGGAGAGTTTGCGATCGAACAAGCAAACAAGATTGCGATGCGTGCAACTGCACTCGCAAAGCTATCGCCGGAACAAATCGATTCACATTGGAACTTGCCCGCCCCGCCCCTTTCAGCTTGGTCTTACGGAACGGGGCAATGGAACGAAGAAAGCCTGCGACTGGAGAATTTCGAAGCCTTATCGCATTTCACAGGCTCGCAGTGGCAAGGCTCCGATAAAGTTCCTGATGCTCGAGTGGGATGGTCGCTTCTCCACGCCTCGGGAGGCCATCCAGGAAACAAGCAGTTTCCAGTTGTTCGAAAGTTCACTGTTCCATCCGACGGTCTGATAAGCATCGAGGGCAAACTGGAACATTCGAGTGAGAATGGAGACGGTGTGATCGCTTCGATTCTTTCCGCTTCGGAGTTACTCGGTACCTGGAACGCGAAAAAGGGATCCGCTTCAACTTCTGTCGCGGAACGAAAAGTGACTGCGGGGGAGCCGATCTACTTGGTTGTTCGATGCGGGGAAAACGAAACCTCCGACTCGTTCCAGTGGCCGGTCGTGATCACGCTTACCACAAGCTCGGGCGAAAAGAATGTTTTCGATTCCGTAAAGCAATTCGGAGGTCCCGCTGAATCGTATGCGGATCTGCCATCGCAAATCATGGCGGCATGGAAACTGATTCTAAATCGTGCCCCTTCATCTCGTGAAGTCGATTTGGTGCACCAGTTTGTTAATAAACAGATTGGGCTTCTACACGCGGAACCAGAACGCATTGCGAAAGGAAGTCGCGTCTCGCACCAAGTCTTAAGCAATATCTGCCACATGCTGATTTGCTCGAACGAATTCCTCTACATCGATTAAAGTCTTCAACATGGACGCATTACCTGTCGGAACAAGACGACATTGGCTGAAGAACTCCGGCATGGGGGTCGGGGCTATCGCTTTGCAGTGGATGCTGGCCTCGCAGCGGGGTGAAAGCGCCCCTCCCATACTAAAAGCCAAGCCGCACAATGATCTATTGCCGCGCCAGCCCCATTTCGAGCCGAAGGCAAAGGCGATGATTTCGCTTTTCCAGCACGGCGGACCGTCGCATATGGATCTTACCGATCCCAAGCCCGAGCTTACGAAATTCAGCGGAACCGACTACACGGGAGACATACATTTTTCGTTTGTCAATCAAGCCAGCAAGAAGCTGCTGGGAAGCCCATTTCAGTTCCAACCTCGCGGCCAATGTGGAATGGAGCTTTCCGAGCTTCTTCCCAACACCTCAGAGATCGTTGACGATATCTGTTTGATCCGCAGCATGCACACCGGTGCTAACGGCCACGAAGTTTCGATCCGCTACTTTCACGGTGGGATTCCTGGAATCTTGGGACGTCCTACGTTGGGTTCGTGGCTGACGTACGCACTCGGCAGCGAGTCACAGGATCTTCCCGCCTACATGGTTCTGTCCGATCCTGGCGGACATCCCGTCGATGGAGTTACCAACTGGTCAAACGGTTTTATGCCCTCGATGTTTCAAGGCTCCGTGTTGCGTCCCAAGGAACCGCGCATTTTCAATTTGCAGCCACCGCCCCATTTGGCGGGCCAAGTCCAGCGACAGAATTTGGATCTGCTCGAGGAACTCAATCGCATGCACTTGGATAGCCACCCTGGTGAGTCCGATCTGGAATCCCGAATCGCGAGCTATGAGCTAGCGGCCAGAATGCAGATAGCGGCTTCCGATGCCCTTGATATTTCAAAGGAAACCGAAGCGACTCTGAAACTTTACGGTATCGACGATCCTGCGACGCGAGAATACGGAACGCGGTGTCTGTTGGCGAGAAGACTGGTGGAACGGGGAGTGCGATTCGTTCAGCTATTTCATGCGAATCAGCCTTGGGACAATCACGACAATTTAGTCAAAGGCCTTTCGTCGATCTGCAAAAAGACCGACAAGCCCGTGGCTGGCTTGGTCAAAGATCTGAAGCAACGAGGGCTTCTCGATTCGACGCTCGTTCACTGGGGCGGCGAGATCGGAAGACTTCCCGTCACCCAAGAACACGGATCCCCCGAGAAAGCAGGCCGCGATCACAATGGTCAAGGATTCAGTATTTGGATGGCAGGCGGAGGTGTTCGAGGCGGATTGGTTTACGGCAAGACCGACGAGTTCGGACACAAAGCGGTCGAAAACATCGTTACGCCGAACGACTTTCAAGCAACGGTGATGCACCTATTTGGTCTGAATTGGGAAGAGGTCACTTATCCCTACAACAATCAAATGCAGATCATCACAGCCAAGCGATCTGCCAAAGTGGTGAAAGATATCCTCGCTTGAATCGCCTCATCCCGTGCCGTTGGGTTGGCACATCCCCTTGGCAATCGCAAGTGTCCCACTGAACCGCTAGACCCAAAAAAGGCGCATACGGCGGGAGCGACGATTATTCCTTGGATTTGCGACCATAGACATCGGTGATGTCGGCTAACCAGGATGCAGACGATGCGTCTAATACATTAGGTGGGCATCGCCAAGTCCAATTACCAACCGATGTACCTGGGGTATTCATTCTGGACTGGGCATCCATCCCGAGAACGTCCTGTATCGGCGCCAAGGCCATGGTTGCGACACTGCTCCAAATAGCGCGAATCATTCCTAAATGAATCTGATCTGGCGAGCAGTTCAAGTAACGGAGAGCAAACGACTTTTCGCGGTCGATTTCCTCCTGAGTACGAGTACTCCCCTCCCCTGCTTTGCTGTTAAACCAACCGACGACAGTGTCGTTGTCATGGGTTCCGGTGTAGGCAAGGCAATGAGTTGGGTAGTTGTGCGGTAGATCCAAGGAACTGCTATCACCCGCTCCAAATGCAAATTGAATGATCCGCATGCCTGGAAAGTGGAAGCGATCTCGCAAGTCATGTACTTCCTGCGTGATGAACCCCAGATCCTCAGCGATGACCGGCAGTTCCCCTCCTCCGAGATAGCGAGTCATCGCTTCGAAGAAGTCGTTGCGAGGACCTGGCTTCCATTCACCGACTTTTGCATCGGGCATGTGCGATGGGATTTCCCAATAGGCTTCAAATCCTCTGAAGTGATCGATGCGGATCAAGTCGCATTGTTCTAACATTCGCTTGCACCGACGCATCCACCAATCGTACTGAGTCTGTTGATGTACATCCCAACGGTAAAGCGGGTTACCCCATCGCTGGCCGGTCGCCGAGAAATAGTCAGGGGGAACACCAGCGACAACCGTGGGATTACCGAAGTCATCAAGCTCGAACAGATGCTGCTGAGACCATACGTCGGAACTGTCCATGGCCACGAAGATCGGAATGTCACCGATCAGATGGACGCCAAGCGATTTTGCGTAATGTCTAAGCTGGAGCCATTGCTTATCAAACAAATATTGAATGAAGGCTTCGAATTCGATCGCAACTCGGAGCTTGTCTTTCCAAGATGCCAATGCGTGGTGCTCTCGGCGGGCAAGTGGCTGTTCCCAGGCGACCCACGATTGATCCTGATGGGCGATTTTGCAAGCGGTAAAGAGGCAGTGGTCCTCAAGCCACGATTGATGGTGATGGCGGAAAGCATCGAATTCACCGTGCAGATCGTGCCGTTGGTTTTGGAATCGCCGAAAAGCAATTCGAAGCAGTTCAATCCGCTTGCTAGCAGAGATCTCGAGTTGTACACGGTCCAGCGGTAAATCGTGCGATTGTTGTTGAGACGCGTCGTGCCATTCCTCTAGTTTGAGAAGCCCGTCGCGAACGAGAAGAGCCGGACTTACGAAGAGAGGATTGCCTGCAAAGGCGCTTGGCGATTGATAAGGAGAGAACCCGTAGCCGGTCGGTCCACACGGCAGCACTTGCCACCATTTCTGACCTGCGGCCGCGAGATAGCGAACGAATTCGTAAGCTCCCGGGCCTAAATCGCCCGATCCGACATCCCCCGCAGCCCAAACGCCATCGCTACCGGGAAGGCCGTTCCCATGAGGAGCAGCCAGGATAGGTAGCGACGTGATGTGGAGCAGCAAACCACTCGATCGAGCGAAGAGACTTGTCATTCAAATTGGAAAAGTTCGGGACAGGCGGATCTAGAATTCGCAATTCCCCGGAGTTCGAGGGAATGGAACAACGTCGCGAATGTTTGCCATTCCTGTGGAGTATTGAACCATTCGTTCAAGCCCAAGACCAAACCCCGCGTGGGGAACGGTACCAAAGCGACGAAGATCCAAATACCACCAATAGTCTTCCGACTTCAACCCGACCTCTTCCATACGAGAGATCAAAACATCAAGCCGCTCTTCCCGTTGGCTGCCACCGATGATTTCACCGACACCAGGAACAAGGACGTCCATGGCGGCAACGGTTTTGTTGTCATCGCTGAGCCGCATGTAGAACGACTTAATCTCTTTGGGGTAGTTGTAGAGAATGACCGGACCGCAAACATGCTTCTCCGTAATATATCGTTCATGCTCCGCTTGCAAATCGACACCCCAGGCAACTGGATAGTCAAACTTCTCTTTGCTAGCCAGCAAAATGTCAATTGCTTCCGTGTAGGAAAGATGGGTAAAGGGCTTTTCGAGCACCAGCTTCAACGAGTCGAGTAAGCCCGGTTGGATTCGCTTCTCAAAAAACTCCATATCCTCCTGGCAGTCGTTCAAAATCGCGCTAAGCATGAACTTTAAGTACCGTTCGGCCAAGTCCATGTTATCGGCCAGTTCAAAGAACGCCATTTCCGGTTCGATCATCCAGAACTCAGCAAGGTGCCTAGATGTATTGGAGTTCTCTGCCCGAAAGGTGGGACCAAACGTATAGATCTTTCCTAGTGCGGTTGCATAAGCCTCACCCTCGAGCTGACCACTCACTGTGAGAAACGAAGGCTTCCCGAAAAAGTCTTGTGCATGGTCGACCTTTCCATTCAC
Organism: Pirellula sp.; assembly: GCA_025459245.1. Classification (GTDB taxonomy): domain Bacteria; phylum Planctomycetota; class Planctomycetia; order Pirellulales; family Pirellulaceae; genus JBKCUI01. Next base: position 10,924 of record JALOQZ010000042.1, on the reverse strand, counting down.
CGTTGGCAAGTTATCCAACGGGAGGGTGGTGACTCGAAACATCTGCCCTGCACCTTCGCAGTCGCTCGCTGTGATGATGGGGGTGTGGATGTAGACAAACCCTTCTTTCTGAAAGAATTCGTGCGTCGCATGGCTCAGCCTGTTGCGAACACGTGTCACGGCTCCGAATGTATTTGTGCGAGGACGAAGATGCGCCCATTCCCGAAGCTTTTCGAACGTGTGCTGCTTCTTTTGCAAAGGGTAATCGGTAGCGCTGGCTGTTCCTATGATGCGTACCTCATGAGCAAAGAGCTCGGTCGCCTGGCCTTGCCCTGCACTGGCTTTGATCTCTCCAGTGACAATGACGCTGCTTCCCACGGTCAAGGTTGGGATGTCGGTTGAGTAATTGGGGAGGGTGCTGTCGGCGATGATTTGAAGATTTCCGAAGCAACTGCCGTCGTTGACTTCGATGAAACTGAAGCCTCCCTTGCTGTCGCGACGTGTTCGAACCCAACCTCGAACTTGTGCAATCGATCCGATGGATTGCGCATCGCGGGCTTTGCTAACAGAAATCCAGTTGCTGCTCATTTGTGGCTGCCATTCAGTATGGAACAGGAAAAGACCGGCGTGCGAATGCTTGTGGCCGGAACGGTGAGTGCCGTCCGGAACGCTGGCGTATTCTAGCGGGAGTTCAACCTTGAAGTTGAGAGCAATTCTCGAAAGCGGATCGAGATGTCAGGTTGTTACCCTGGTCTAGCGACCAATGGGTTTTATTCGCTGGAATCATGCGAGTGTCAGAAGATCAGCATTCCGGCGCAACGTGCATCTCGGGGTTAGACAACGATTACCGGATGGCTTGCGCCCGTGCCGTTCACGGGGGAGCGGACGCAAGCGATGGGAATGCTGATGTCAGAGGCTCAAAACCTCTTTACGAACGTTTCTACTTGGACTCGAACAGCTGCTGCTTGAGGAATGAATAAGCGAGGGCCTGCATGAAGGCGGATTGCTTGTTGTTGGCAGCTCCGCCATGTCCTCCTTCGATGTTCTCGTAGTAAAGAACGGAATGGCCCTGTTGCTCCATCTTTGCCATCATCTTGCGCGCATGGCCGGGATGAACACGATCATCTCGAGTCGAAGTGGTGAACAATACATGTGGGTACTTGCGATCAGCCGAAACATTGTGGTAAGGCGAGAAAGTTTTGATAAAAGACCATTCGGCCGGAATATCGGGATTGCCGTACTCGGCCATCCAGGAAGCACCCGCGAGCAGTTTGTTGTACCTTTGCATGTCGAGCAAGGGAACTTGGCAGACCACGGCTTGGAATAACTCGGGGTAGAGGGTCGTCATGTTACCCATCAACAAACCGCCGTTCGATCCACCTTGAATCCCCAGATGCTTAGGCGAAGTGACTTTGCGAGCGATCAAGTCCTCCGCGACGGCAGCGAAGTCTTCGTAGGCGCGGTGTCGATTCTCCTTCAAGGCAGCCTTGTGCCATCGAGGTCCATACTCTCCACCCCCTCGAATGTTCGCGACAACGTAGACGCCCCCTTGGGTGGTCCAAGCGCGCCCAACCGACGCGTTATAGCTCGGTTGCAGGGAAATCTCGAATCCGCCATAGCCATAAAGCAAAGTAGGATTCGATCCATCCAGTTTCATGTCTTCGCGAGCCACCATGAAGTAAGGAACTCGCGTTCCATCCTTGCTCGTGGCAAAGTGCTGCGAAATCTTCAGTCCCTTCGCATCGAAAAACGATGGAAGCTCTTTGAGCTTTTCTGGCTGCTCTCCGATCCTGCCCATGTAGAGGGTCGTCGGGGTGAGATAGTCGGTACTGGTCATGAAGTACTCGTTGGATTCGTCTGGGTCCATCGCAGTGACGCTGATGGTTCCAAAGCTTGGCGCGCCAACCATGGGCTCCTTCTGCCATCCCTTGCGACTTGGTGTCAACACAAAGAGCTTGTCCTTAACATCCTCGAGCACCTTCAGGATTGCATAATCCTTGGTGAACCCGATGCTCGCTAACGCCGTTGTCGCAGTCGGTTCGAAGATGACTTCAAATGTTCCTTTGCCGGCTAGAAAATCGTCAAGCTGGGTGAACAAGAGCGAGCCTGCTTTGTAGACTTTGTCCCCCATGTCCCAGTCTTCTCGCAGTTCGACGGAAAGAGTGCCTCGGAACACCGACTTGTTCGCCGTGTTGGGGACATCGATTTTGATTAGCTTTGCGTTGTCATCCAAAACGAACAGTTCGTCGTTATAGAACGCGATCGTTCGTGAAACATAGTTTCGCTCGAAACCGGGCGAGTCGTCATGGAAGGCGGAGATCGACATATCCTCCGCCTTACCTTCGTAAACGATTTCAGCGGACTCTAGCGGCGTACCTCTCTTCCATCGCTTGGCAATTCTCGGATAACCCGACTCGGTCATAGAGCCTGGACCGAAATCGGTCTGGATAAAGACGTGGTCCTTGTCGATCCAACCCATCCCTCCTTTGGCTTCAGGCCGCTGGAATCCGTCTTTGACAAAGCTCTTGGTTTTGATATCGAACTCGCGCGTCACATCCGCGTCCGCGCCACCTCGCGATAGGGTGATCAACGCTAAATTGTAGTCGGGGCGGAGCAAGCTAGCTCCTTTCCATACCCAGTTCTCATTCTCCTCTTTTGCTAATTGATCAAGATCGAGAATGATTTCCCAGTTTGGGTCCTTCTTTTTGTATTCCGCTAGAGTGGTGCGACGCCACAGACCACGGACATTGTTTTTGTCGCGCCAGAAGTTGTAGTAGAACTCGCCTTGTTTGGACACGAAGGGAATGCGTTCATTGGAATCTAGGATCGCGAGCAAATCCGACTCCAGCTTCTTAAAGTCGTCGGAGCTTGCAAGCTTGGAAAGGGTGATTTCATTTTTCGATTTGACCCATTCGATCGCTTTATCCCCGGTAACCTCCTCCAGCCAAACGTAGGGATCGGCTGGGCTGGAAGCATTTTCTTGCGACATCGAAACGGAGTTCCATTGGAGTAGATGAACAAAGGAAAGTGCGAATGCAGCTGCGACGTTGAGCCATCGCGAGAATCGGAATTCCATAGAGCTGAGTGCCTTAAAGGAAACGGAACGAAATTTCGGCGTTGAAGAGAGGCTCGCAGATTGTAGCAAGTCGCAATGGCAATCGGTATGATAATTGGGGTCTGGAATGGGAGTCGCTTTCTGAGATTCTTCTGCTACGAATTTAGGCAAGGGCGTGACCATGGTGCGATGGCTTGCAGGTTTCAACGGACTGGGTAACGGCTTCTCGATGGCGCTGGTATGGTTGGCGATCGCATGGATTGGATTAGGGACCCCTTTTGCCTTTTCCCAAGGCCCCGGCGAGTCGTCGAGCTTCGGCGATCTCAATCGCAAGTACTTGTCAGCCACCGCCGAAGAGAGGATCGGACTTCTGGAGTCGATTCGCGCTGGCGAATTGCGGTTGGGAGATCGGAATCCTGCCGGCGGAGCTTCGCTTGCGAATTACGACGAACTGATTCGATTGATTGAATCGACGATCGACGGCGATTGGCTGATCAATGGTGGTACCTCCACGATCATGCCCTACCGAAACGGGGTAAGAATTTCCACCGAAGGGTTGGTTGAGAGAATCGCTCCTGTTGAGCAAAGCAGTGCGATGGCCAAGGCTCGGCAGTTGGGTCGATTGTCATGGGAGGGACTTGGCGAATGGCAAAAGCCGTCTTCGCTTCGATGGGTCTCTCTCCACGAAATCGATCGAATGCTACAGGTCCATCGAGATTCAAGGAAGCCCGGCAAACTTGAGCTGGAACTATTGGGAGGAATCGTGCGAATCGATTATCTCGCATGGGACGAGGAGTCCAAGCAATGGCTTGTCGGGGGGCCCGCTGGCAACCTAGTTCCCAACCAAGAAGGAGAGTTGGTTCACGAAGAGCTTCAGCTTCCACCCGTTTTATTGGAAGACTTGATTACCGTCGCTCCCCACGTCTTGCGAGGGCTAGGCGAGTTTGGCTGCTCGATCGATCCAGATAACGGCAGGCTTCAGCAAGCGTACGAGTACGCGATGCAACCAGGCACGCAACGTTCATTACAGAGATCTCCCGATCGCTGGGTTGAGGGGTGGCGCAAGCAGCTTGGCCCGCAAAAGACCACCATCGTCGGTCTCCCTGCAGACTCCCCCACCGCCTTCGCGCTATTGAAGGCCGACGCCGAAATGAAGATGCTAGGGCTCGGTCTCTTGCCATTACCACCCTCGGTCCGTTCGTATTGGCAAGAATCCGAATTACTGCATTCAAAGTCCCCAAGCGGATTGGTACGTTGGTGGTTCACGCTCAGCGATGCAAAGATTCCTTACGATGCAGACCGTGCGATCTACAAGATCTCGGTTCCGAATGTCAAAGTTCTCAGCGAAGCTCAATTCATCAATGAGCAAGGCTCACGGGTGGTTTCGACCATACCCGATATAGCGGCTGACGCGTTCGCAACGCAGTTCACGAAACAGCACGAGGCGATCCAAAGGCACTCGATTGTTCAAGCTCGATTGAGGCATATCTTTGATTTGGCTGTCGTGTTTGAAATCATCCGACATGAACTGACCAAGGGGAGGGGAGACGATTTCATGTGCCTTGGCGATCTCTCGATTCAACCTCGCATGCCCAGGACTCCGCTTGAGATTGAGTCCGTCGCGTCGACTCACAAGGCAAAGGACGGAACTCGATATGCTGTAGTGAGCGGAGGGGTTGCTATCCGCCCCCAAACGCTCACGAAGCGATTGTCGCGAGGTGTCGTTCAGCAATCCATAACCATCCAACGCGATCGAGACGATAAGTCTTCCTTTTGGACGGAAGATTTGGGGACAAGCCGATAGAAAATAGTCCAACGCCTGTTCGACGATGCATAGTGTAGCTGTCGTCCTCGACAGCTGTAGAACGCTAGACCACCGCACTATCGACCGAGAACCCGTGGCCTGCACAGCGATTTTCGTGAGATCTTCGGGGATCGCCTTGTCCGCCTATTATCCCGAAGGGATGAAAACTATTAGCCGGGGGTAAGCGCAGCGCCACCCCCGGTTCCCCCCCCAAAGCTTCTTCTATCCCTAAGGGATTCAAGATAGGTTTAGCACACCGATGCTGCGAGACGCTTTCACCCCTTCGGGGTGCGAAGGAAAGGATCGCTTTTTACCGGGGGTGACGCTCCGGCTAACTACTCAAGGTCCTTGCAGGACAAAAGACCATGGCTCAACACTCGTACCCGAGTTTCGCCCTCGCGAAAATGCCTTGTTTGGCAAAAAGAGTTTCCTCCCATAGCCAAGCGGGCACGAGTCCGGTCGAGGACGACCGTTCGACGATGCCTCAGATTTGGGAACAAATGTATTTGAGTTCTGTGTAATCCAAGATGCCGTGCCTCGAGCCCTCTCTCCCCATCCCGGACTCTTTCATACCGCCAAAAGGTGCAATCTCGGTCGAGATCAATCCAGTGTTATGTCCAACGATTCCATAGTCCAAAGCCTCAGAAACACGCCAGAATCGTTCGTAACTTTGTGTGTAAAAGTACGCTGCCAATCCAGCTCGAGTGTCGTTTGCTAGCTCGATGGCTTCTGCCTCGTTCTCAAAGGTCATGATTGGGGCGACGGGACCAAACGTCTCTTCGTGTGCAATCAGCATGGTGCGATCCACGTGACTAAGCACCGTCGGTGAAAAGTAAGTCCCCCCTAGCGAATGGCGGTTTCCACCGCACACGAGTTGCGCCCCTTTGGATATCGCGTCTTGGATGTGCGATTCCACCTTTCGCACGGCCGCTTCGTTTATCAAGGGCCCTTGGTCGACGCCTCTCATCATTCCGTTGCCAACTCGTAAACTCCTCACCTCGATAGCCAATTTGGAAGCAAAGGATTCCGCAACAGATCGATGCACGAGGAATCGGTTTGCGCATACACATGTTTGTCCCGCGTTCCGATATTTGCTTGCCACGGCCCCTTTCACCGCTTCGTCCAGATTCGCATCATCAAAGACAAGAAAGGGGGCATTGCCACCGAGTTCCAGCGATAGGCGTTTCAAGTTACCAGCGCAGGCCTGCATCAATTTTTTCCCGACGGCGGTCGAACCTGTAAAGCTGATCTTTGAAACTCGAACATCACCCGTCAGAACCTCGCCTGCCATTTCGGAGTCGGTGGTGGGGACAACGTTGAATACGCCCGCAGGTATCCCTGCTCTCTCTGCCAGTACCGCCATCGCTAGTGCCGTGAGAGGTGTCTGCGGAGCAGGTTTTGCGACCACGGTACACCCCGCTGCTAAGGCGGGAGCAACTTTCCTTGCGATCATTGCTGCAGGAAAATTCCAAGGCGTGATCGTAGCGACAACGCCGACCGGTTGGCGAGTTACCAAGACGCGTTTGTCCGGCAAGTGAGGTGGAACAATTTCACCATACAATCGCTTGGCTTCTTCCGCAAACCACTCGATAAACGATGCTGCGTAACGGACTTCGGCAATCGACTCCGTAATCGGCTTGCCTTGCTCCAACGTGATAATCTCCGCAAGCAATTCGACATTTTGGATGAGCTCGTCGTACCAAGCGCGAAGAAGTACGGCTCGCTGACCTGCTACCAAACGACGCCAAGGTGCGAACGCTTGATGGGCGCATTGTATGGCGCGAAGCAGATCTTCGCGGCCTAGATCACTCACCTCTGCGACCAACGCTCCCGTCGCAGGATTCAAAATGGAAACTCGTCCGGTGGAAACACGCTTCTGATTGGACGAGGAATCGCCGACCCATTCGCCACCGATGTAGGCTTGAGATCGTAGAAGGGGATTTTCGATGGTTGAGTCACTCATGGGTCAACTGTTGAGATGGAGCGGTAATTAGCCGGAATCGCGCTAGCGTCCTGTTGCCAGCGATTCAGCGCAACAAGCGATGTGGTGTTAGCGGGGGCAACCCGAGGCTAGCACCTAAGGGCTCATTAAGGCATCTTTTAGTCGGGCAGGAGTGCCCATCCTACGCGCGATATATCAAAGGGCTTCGAGATGCTGAAGGAATCTTTGAACTTTGGAAAAGATCTGCGAGTCTTGGGCGTTGGCAGCATCGGGACTCTTCAGTGTGCTCCAAGTCTCTTTGTAGTAGCTTGCAGCGTATCCCGCCTCGGTGATGCGTTCGACAAATCCACTCAAGCTATCGTCGGTGCCGTTGATGAAAAACTTCGGTGATTTGCCTGGTTCGGCGCTAGCAAGTCGAACTCTTCCACCGATCTTCGAATCGCTTAACCACAACGCATTGAAGTCGTCGGGAAACTGCGCGACGGTGACGAGTGCAAGCACACCGCCAGACGCGATTCCTGCGGCGCAGGTTCGCCGCTTGTCGATCGAGTAGTTCGTCCCCAAATAGGATCTAACTCGCGTACCGATTTCGACTTCCTCGAAACTCCAAGATTGTTCGTCCGCGGATTGAATGACTGCGACGATCCAGCGGTTCTCCAAACCAAAACGCTCCCAAAGGTCGCTCCACGTTTTCGCATCTTGCGGCCCCGCATCGGCATACACAACCAGAAGGCCATGGGGGACTTCGGGTGAATAAGTCGTTGGAACAATCGCGAACGCTTTGTTCTTTACATCTCCAATGGGTATTTGAACCGTTCCTTTCGCTGGTGACTTTGCCTCGTCCGCCCCCTCCTTGGATTCCTCCTTTTTGCCGACAGGAAAGGTGAACGATTGCACAGTGACATCGCCCACAGGTCTCACCGTCGGTTGAAGCGTTACTGTTTGCTCGGCGCCATCCGCTTTCCGAATTTGTAGCGGGAGAGGTTCGCGATAATCCCAAAACGGGAGCTGTTGCTCGAAGCTGCTTTCGTTGGTCAGCGATTCTTTGGAGAAGCGGGTAATTCGGTCTCCCGCTTTCAAGCCCGCGAGACTGGCTGGACTGTCCTTTAGAACCAAAAGGATTTCCTCCGAAGCATCTGGCCGTTTGGCTGTGATGATCCCTAAGTATGGCTCACGATAGGCCGGCAGTTCCTTGACCAAGGACATTGGTAACTGAATGGTTTGGGAACCACGAATGACTTCCAGGACGAATGTTTGTCCAGCATCGATCGGTCCCATCGCATGTTTGAGATTGGAGTGAGTGGCAACTGGTTTCAGGGTCGACTCCGATCTCCCTGCTCTCACAACTTGGTCTCCCGCTTTCAAGCCAGCTTTGGCCGCTGGCGATCCTGGTGAAACACCGCCCAGTACAATTCCCTCGGCAAACTCATCCCTGCCCCGCACGCGAAAACCCGCCTTTCCCGGATGGATGTCTTGCCCGGATTGCAGAATCGGCAGGCGTTCAAGTATATCCGCCAGCGGAATCGCAAACCCAATTCCCGAATCGTACCACTGCTCGACTTCCCCTTCGGTCACGATGCCAGGGTTGATCGTCGTGAGAATCCCCATCGTCTTTCCGTACAAATCGATCAGCGGGCCTCCGTAGTTCTGGGGCGATATCTTGCAATCGGTCTGAATCGCTTTGTCCCAAATACGTCCTTTGGCACTGAGAATCCCTAAACTGCGGCTCGCGGTCCTGACATCAAAGCTTTTCCCTAACGCAATGGTCCATTGCCCCACTCGCCACGCCGCTGGATCGCTGGGGATCGCTGGCCGCAACGATTCATCTCCGTCGATTTTCAGAATCGCAATCTCTCGACTGAAATCTCGAGCGACCAGCTTCGCCGCCTTCCTTTCCTCATTGGGAAGAATCACCGTGATCGAAGCAGGTTGACCTTTGAATAGGAAATTACTTGCGGCGATCCAACCTTCTTTCGATAAGACCGTACCTGTCGAGGGCCCAGGTGCAACCGCTTGTTTATTGACGATTTCCATACCCCCGAATGTCTCGATCTGAACGACGCTTCCTTGGGCCCAGTTGGCTGCGGCCTGCATGGCCGTCTCTTCGGCGATGTCCAGCGGAATCTGCTGCGACGATACAGTGAGGGGCGTCGAAAGGGATACCAGCAATGTGAATAGAGCCAGCCAGGCTTTGCAGTGGGATTGGTGTTGCATCGATTAAGGCCTTACTTGGATTCGTATGAGTTCTTGGCCTCGTTGTACAAGCAGCTGAAAGGAGTCGGCGCGGTTGATCGTGCTCAATATCTTTTCTAGCGATTTACGCGAATCGATCCGCTGGTCATTGACGAGCAAAATGAGATCATTCGTCTGCAATCCGGCTTGGGCGGCCACCGAGCCCCCTCGAACTTGGTCGACGAACGCCGGTGTCTTGGGGAGGACATCAGGGATGAGCGTAAGCCCAAGATCCGACAGTCGATGAGGTTTCTCAACCGATTTCACTGTCTCCAAATCGAGTGTCGCAGTCCCCTTCAAAATACGGTCCATCGAGGCTTGCACAACCTCCAGAGGCAGTGCGTAGTTAAGCCAAATACCGGACTGCTCATCTCGTATCTCTTTGCCTAGCAACCCCAACCACTCGCCGCGTAGATTGACCAACGCTCCACCTGATGCGCCCGGATTATTCGTCATCACATCCAGAACGTAAACTTTGCCTTGGTAAAGAGACTTTGTCTTTCCCCGCCGTTGCGTGAGGGGAGCAATCGCCATGACTACCCCTTTTTGGACACTGCAGTATTCATCTCCAGTTGCAATCCCGAACAAATTGCTTACTCCGAAGACGCGTTGTCCCACAGATGGAGCGGCCTTGGAGTCCATTGGAAATCCGGTCAAACCGGCGTCGTCGACTTTGAGAAGAGCGATTTCGTTGGCAGGATCCACCCCCACAACCGCCGCATCTAATCTCCGACCATCAAAAGCAACCACGCGCACTTTGGCAACGTCCAGCACAGTGGTCCAGCTCGTCACGATATATCCCTCATTACCCACCAACACCCCGCTCTGGTAACTCTCCAGTCCGCGAGCGCCGCCGGCACCGAACAGCTTCACCACCCTCTCCTGCACTTGATCAACCAACTGCTCTTGGGTGGTGAGCACCGAACCAGCCGACTGATCAGCGACTGGCTTTGCTCCGCTTGCAGGCAGAGCGACTGCAAACGAAAGGGTCAAAGCGATAGCCGGTGCAATTACATAGACACTGAGGTGTGAATAAGGATACGGTTTCATTACAGCCCCTCTTCCTTGGTCGGGTTGCTGAACTGATGGGATTTGATCTGCGCGATCAGCTTGGTTTCGAGTCCGAATTGAAGACGTAGTACCGTTGGGAATCGAAGTCGATTGTTGTAGTCCGCTTTCTCAAAATAGACTTCTGCGGGATCGCTTATCGTGTCGGGAAAGATCTCGACAAGCCGGAACTGCCCGTCTTCTGGATCGGTGTAAACCAGACAAGTCACTTCACCGATGGTGAGTTTTGTTGTATCCATCAGATCTCGTTCGCCGACGACGGGGTTACGTCCCAAATAGATTGCTTCGCCGACCAATCTCGGCCCTTTAGCGTGCCACTGTTGCCAAACACGCAATGCGATGGCCAAGGACATGGGTGATTGCTTCTTCACCGTTTGTTGCCAGCCTTGCACCGCCGGAAGCGTTTCGGTTTGCTCGCCAATCTTCATGGTGAGCGAGCTATCCGACCATTCGCCCGACCAAGCTTGATTCTCGGCTGGAAATTCTCCTTGCCATTTCCAAAGCCCCGCTGTTTGGTCTGCTTCGGTGAACTGCGTGTGTACCTTTTGCAGCTGGAAGATTCGATCCAACTCAAGCTTGTTGAAGTAGTAGTTCGAATAGCCCTTCTTTTCTTCGTAAAGGTGAGCGAGTGCATCGACTGGTTTGTCGGCATCTTCCTTGGATGGAGCAGATTCCGGAGGGTTGGGGGGCGCTGGCTCCTCAGGCGTTTCCTTCGATCCACGTTTGGGAGGCTGCTGCGGGCGATTGCTTTCTCCCTCTACGATTTCTTCTAGTTCGCTCGGGAGGTGAAGGCTTTGAAGCCGGACAAACGTGTCGAAAACGCCATCTTCATTTCGAAAGCGAA
>JALOQZ010000301.1 GCA_025459245.1 Pirellula sp. | reverse complement strand
AGCCGTATGGCCCGTCTTTGAATTCGGTTTGTGTTTCGAAAGATGTTTTCGCGCCCCAGTCAGAAAGCTTCTTTTCTACCGCAAGCGAACCTGTCGTAGGACTTCCTGAACAACCCCAACAAGAGAAAACGACGCGTCCGACGACTCGTCAAGGTTTAATTTTTTGCGCCATCCCAGCATGACTTCCTCGAGTGCTATTCGAAGCATCGCCCCTTACGCCATCGTCAGTCTCCTATCCTTCGCTCTCGTATATTGGCTAGCTACCAATCGCCGAGACAATTCTAGTGGAGCTCCGGGGCAACGTGTTGTTACGCCATCCGAGTTGGTATCTTCTCCACAATTCCAACCATCGCCAGTTCCGAAGGAAGAACCTGCTCCGCCGGGAATGGTTTGGATTCCAGGCGGGGAGTTTCTCATGGGTAGCAATGAGAAAGATGCCCGATCTGACGAGAAACCTACTCATTCGGTTGCGGTCGATGGATTCTGGATGGACGCGACCGAGGTAACGAACAGACAGTTTCGGGAATTCGTGAACGCGACGAATTACGTCACGACCGCAGAGAAAGCACCGACGGTATCCGAGATTCTTTCGAATGCACCAGCTGGCGCGACGGTACCCGAGTCCGCAGCTTTGGTCGCCGGCTCTTTGGTATTCACTCCAACGAAAGAGAAAATCCCACTCGATGATGTACGGCGTTGGTGGACTTGGACTCCTGGTGCGAGTTGGAAACACCCCCTCGGCCCTGGTAGCGATCTAACCGGCCTCGATGACCATCCGGTGGTTCACGTCTCCTGGTTTGACGCGATCGCCTACGCAAATTGGGCAGGAAAACGGCTCCCAACGGAGGCCGAATGGGAATGCGCGGCGCGAGGTGGGTTGCATTCGGCTCGTTTCGTTTGGGGAAATGCCCCCTTAAGCGAGACAGAACCGCAAACCAACATTTGGACTGGCGATTTTCCTTACAACAACACCAAATCCGATGGCTATGTGACCACTGCCCCAGTCGGTTCGTTTGAACCCAATGCGTATGGACTGTTCGACATGTCTGGAAACGTCTGGGAATGGTGCAACGATTGGTATGACCGAGAGTTATACACGACACGAGTGGGCAAGACGTTGCATCACAATCCGCAGGGCCCCACCAAAAGCAACGATCCTCTGCGTCCTTTTATGGCGCAGAGAAGTCAACGGGGCGGATCCTTTCTTTGCAACGACGGTTATTGCTCCCGCTATCGGCCCAGCTCAAGACACGGGTGCACGCCCGACACTGGAATGTCCCATGTCGGCTTTCGATGTGTAAAGGATTCGAAATCCTCTTCAACGAACAATACGGATACCACGCGATGAACGATGTCACCTTTTCTTTTCCTTGGAGGCAGTAATGAAATTTTCTGTTGGTTTTTCCAAGATCCTGATCACGGCGGCCCTCAGCGGCGCCGTCGGATACTTGGTAGCGGGTATGGGGCTCGAAAGCCCACCGCTGGCACTCAGCGTCGACAGTACCCCAGTCGCAGAGGCATCCTCCAGTGGTGCTTGTGAAGAATCTGGCGCCTGTTGCTCGAGTGGACTATCCCAAGACGATAAAGTTCGCTTGGTCAGTCACAATGCTGCCGTTGCAGAGGCAAGCGCCCAATCGGGCAAGAAGCCGAATATCCTCATCATTTGGGGAGATGACATCGGGGTTCATAACATCTCGGCATACAACCATGGGATCATGGGTTACCAGACGCCGAATATCGATCGGATTGCCAAAGAAGGCACTTTGTTCACCGACGCATATGGCGAGCAGTCATGCACCGCCGGTCGAGCCGCTTTCTTACTCGGTCAGCACCCATTCCGAACAGGATTGCTCACCATCGGGATGCCTGGTAGCGATCACGGTGTCCCTGACTGGGCACCTACGATCGCCGATCTGCTAAAGAATCACGGGTACGCGACTGCTCAATACGGAAAGAACCACCTCGGTGACCGCGATAAGCACTTGCCAACGGCACACGGCTTTGACGAGTTCTTTGGCAACCTCTATCACTTGAACGCAGAAGAAGAACCCGAGACCTATTACTACCCGAAAGATCCTGAATTCAAAAAGAAGTATGGACCTCGCGGCGTTATCAAATCGGTCGCAGGTGGCGAGATCAAGGACACGGGCCCTTTGACCCGCAAACGGATGGAAACAATCGACGAAGAGATGCTCGCAGGAAGCCTCGATTTTATCGATCGATCCGTGAAGGCCAACAAGCCCTTCTTCCTTTGGCACAACAGCACTCGAATGCACGTGTGGACACGACTCAAGAAAGAATCCGAAGGCAAGACGGGAATCGGAATTTATCCCGACGGCATGGTGGAACACGATGGACACGTCGGACAGCTTCTCAAGAAGCTTGATGATCTAGGCATCGCGGACAACACCATCGTCATGTACAGCACCGACAACGGAGCGGAGACGGGTTCGTGGCCAGACGGAGGCATCACTCCATTCCACGGCGAAAAAGGGACAACATGGGAAGGCGGACACCGCGTTCCATTGCTGGTACGTTGGCCCGGCGTTCTCAAGCCAGGATCGAAGATCAACGATGCAATCGCTCACAACGACTGGATGCCAACGCTGCTGGCGGCCGCAGGTGAACCCGACGTCAAGGAAAAGCTTGCCAAAGGTCATAAAGCAAACGGCAAAGAATGGAAAGTCAAACTCGACGGCTATAACTTTCTGCCGTTCTTTAAAGGAACCGAAGCCAAGAGCCCTCGCAACGAGTACTTCTACTTTGGCCAACAAGGGGACCTCAATGCGATTCGATATCGCGATTGGAAAGTCCACTTTGCGATCTTCGATGGCAACATTGCAACCGGAATTCGCACGACGCCAAACTGGCCACTGATCATCAACCTAAAAGCGGATCCCTATGAGATCATGTGGCAACATGGAGAGATGGGATATCTCCGCTGGTATGCGGACAACCTATGGCTCTTCGTTCCTGCTCAAGAAGTTATCAAAGGCTTCTTCGCAGACTTTGACAAGTATCCTTACCAATCCGGTAGCAGCTTAAGCGCCTCGGGGATCAACTACAATACGATCAAGGTTCAGGAACTGCTCAAGAAATTGCAGAATGCGCAACCATCGCGCAACTAGTTTCTGAGCGAAGAATGATACCTAAAGAGATTTAGGACAATCTTAGAATTTCGACACAGGACGGTACCCATGCCGTCCTGTGTCTTTTTTATTCCCGAGCAAGTTATTTCAACAATTCCACTATGTTCTTTAACCACGGACGACACGGAATACACGGAACGGAAACCAAAGATGACAGTGGACATATTTCCGTGTGTTCAGCGTGTTCCGTGGTCCTTTGATCTTCGGGAGCATACCTTGATACTCCGGAGGTGACGGATTTGATTGTTGTTCTATCGATCGCCTCAAGCCGAGAGAACCAAAGACGCCAATAAGCAGTGATCGATTAAGCAAAAGATTGATAGTTTGTTCATTCCGGACGTTCGCGCATACTGGGTGACGGGCAAATGAAATAGTGAAGATCAGGATGGAAAAGTCCGAAATCGAACTGGAACACCAACGTCGCTGGCAAGCGATGTCCCCCGTAGAGAAGGTCGCTCGAAGCGCCGCGATGTTGGCTTGGACTCGCCAACAGATGGCCATACGGATCCGAAACGCTGACCCTAGTCTGTCGGACGAAGAGGTGACCCACTTGAAAAAATAAATAAGTCCGACCAATGAATTCGTTGGTGTTTTGAATCGTTAATTCTGCTCTTTCACCGCAAACGAGTCGTTTCCAAGCTCTGTCATGTTTCTACGACAGAGGTAGAAAACGGGGGCTTCGTTCAGCCCGAAAAGCCACGAGGCGGCTACCTCTCCTGCGGGAGTACGCTAGCAAACGCCGTTCGGCACCTCATGACCTCCGCTGGATCGGGCTATTTCGACGCGAGCGGCTCGGCCGAGACACGGCAGATGGCCCCCCAATCGCTACCACATCGACGCCGACCACCCGCGCCGGATATCTCGAGGAGCTTCCGAGCGACCTGCGAATCCATCGACGGATTACGCCGCTCGATACTCGGTAGGGGTGCAGCAAGGCATCGCCACTTGTTCGGAGGGCTATCGAAGCGTCTGCAGGGCCCTTTGTGGTGTACATCGTTTGAAACCACTCAGCCTTACGTTTTAGGATTTGAGGCATAATCGAATGGATACAATGGCCCATTTGGCCCGCTCAATGGGTTAAACTGACATTTCATTCTCCGGCGCGAGCGTCGGAGAATTACTAGTTCTTCCAATCTTGCAAAATGAAAGGTCAATCGACCTGATCGATCCTACGCCAAGAGTACAATCCAATCAGAAGGAAGGCTACGTTTTACTACGTCGCATTGCCAGGGGCATGTGGTGGACTCCAATAGTTTGCCTCCCGATAGCATTCGTATCGATACAGCAATTCGTTCCCGACCTTAATCGGAATAGTATTGGAGACGGATTTCGAAAGCTAAATGTATTCTTAGGCGTGGTCGTACCATTGACAGTTACATGCTGGATTATCGCTTTTTCAATAACGGCATACCTGGATTTCGGACTGATTCCATATCGAAGAATACGATACTGGGGATTGGCTTCTGTGCTTTTTGTTTTGCTCGTTCTTGTTTTATGGTATGTTGAATCGTAAGGTTTGCAGGCCAAAACGAAGGAAGAATCGGGTAAGGATGCCCGTTGCCGGGCACCCTCCCCACACCACCGTACGTGCGGGTCCGCATACGGCGGTCGGGCGAAGATGAGCAAGCTCTGCCCATAATGTCTTCATGCTTAAAACCCCTGGGGCTGCTAGCCATGCGTTCGTAAGCCCCACGCCGCTCTCGATGGTCTTCGACATGTGCCAAGGACCTTTGCGGCTCTTACCATGTCGAATCGCTTGCCTACGCGGTACTCCCAGTGCA
>JALOQZ010000041.1 GCA_025459245.1 Pirellula sp. | reverse complement strand
CTATCTCGCAAGTCGATCGCGGCTCGATAGCGAGTCTCCACACCCACTTGAGGAAGCACTCCTGCGCCCATAATCAAGAGTGTCAAAACGATGATGGAGAACCGCTCTTCCGGGAGGGTTGCAAGTGAAATCGACGAGATATGTTTTGTACCCGTGAAGATGCGGAAGTAGGAATTCATAATCGCGACCCCTTGCAATGCCATCGTCAATACAACGCTCATTCCCAGCAATGGAGAGGCATCGACGGCACCTTCGATGAGAAGCTCCGAAGCGAGGAAGCCAATGGTGCATGGAAATCCCACGCTGGCTAAGCCTGTTAAAAGATAAAACCAAGCCAACGTTGGCATATGTTCGTAGAGACCATAGTATCGATCCATACGCAGCTTACCGACGCGGGCTTCGACACAACGGAGAACAATTCCGTAACCCGTTAACGCAATTCCTAGAGAAAGCCAAAGGCTCAACGCACCTGTTAACGCAATTGGAGTTGCGACGTCGAGGCCTACCAAGATCATCGATGTGTGGCTCAATAGCAAGTAGCCGAAAAAGGTTCTCCCATCTACTTGAACCAGCGCCATACCCGCAGCATAGATGGCCGATGCGAGCGCCCACCATTCTATCGCAATGAAAAACCACTCCGGTGCAACTGGAAGTAACAGTCGGATCGCTGCGTAGGGGCCCAACATCGGCAGTAGATAGAGCATTGCACCACCAAAGGAACCGCGTTGAAGCAAATCCCTTACCCACACGGAGAATGGAAATAGCCCGCTGCGAATGCAAATGGCAAGGGTCAAAAGCAAACAGCCGATACTCGTCAGCGATTCAAGTTTGGATTCCACCAAAATCAAACCGGAAAAAGCGAGTAGAGAAAAAGCGAGGTGATGGATCAAGAAGACTCTCGCAGTCTGTTTGCGGTTCGCAAGCTCAGCGACAACGGGAACGCCCAGAAGTGTCAAAATTCCAATGACCCAAACCGGATCTTTCGTGGACAAACACGCCAATGTCAACGCTTCGACGAGTATCGCACCGAAATAGGAAAAGCTGCTCACCTTCTGTCCAACTGTTGCGGTCAAAGTGAATAAGAAGACGAGTGCCGTTAATGGTAACAACGGAGCGCTAAGTTCATCGACGATCAGAATCTCACGACCCAATAGCCACTGCACAAAACTCCAATCGTCGTGGGCTTCGAAAACATGAAGCGTTGCAAAGTCGAACCACGTCGCTGTTGCAAAGACCAATGTCGCGCTTGCGATCCACAACGACTTTTTTCGATTGGCCTCTACTTTTTGCTTGCCCAGCAGAAACAAGCACCCCAACAATGGAACGAGAAGAGTTACCTCTAGAAATGGAAAATGAAGTCCGAGCATGAATCGTTATTGCTTCTCGCGATCGCTGGAAAGGATTTGAAGCCATCTTGATTCCATTCGATCAAGTAGCTTGAAAAAAGAGAGAAAGGGATTCACAACTAGTTTCAGCAACAACGCGTCGGTGTAGCCTCTTTCTAAAGCGAACCGATATGTTGCGATCTGCCAACGGTGAGGGAGCCTTTCGATGACCCCAAACGATCCGTGAGCCAGTCGCCCACCAATCGCATTCTCAAGCGATTTATAATCTCGCAACAAGTTCGGGGCGCGGAGCAATTGCAGCGATCGCAAGAATGCGTGACCGATCATATGGACCAATGCTAAGTACCAAAGCCCTAGTCCTATCTCCGTGACAATGATCCCCACCTGGCAAACCGATGCATACGCTAGCGCCGATTTGACATCGCTTTGAACTCGTGAAACGATCGCCGCGAGGATGGCTGTGGTTACCCCGAGGGTGATAACCATACCTCTTAGAAAAGGAGAATCATCCAAGATCGGGCTCATTCGCAGAAGAAGGAATGCCCCTAAGTGGATCGAAAGCGCACCGTAAAAGACGGCGCTCGATGGAGTCGGGCCTTCCATCGCCCGCGGAAGCCAGCCTGAAAAGGGTACCAATCCCGATTTGCCCGCCGCAGCTACGAGCAACAGGCTGCCAACGAGCAACGCATCCCACCCGCTCAATGCGGAGGTTCCTTCTGGCCATGGGGCTGAGCCCATCAAGCCCGTGAAATCCCCCTCCCGAATCATGTGGTGCATCGCGACCGCTGCCATTAAAAATGCCGCGTCCGCTACTCGGTAGATCGTCCATACCCACAATCCATTTCGAACCGGACCGACGCGTTCATGGAAGTAAGCGATCAGCAATGCGGATGAGAGTCCCACCAACTCCCAGCCCAAAAAAAGGGTCTCAATCGTCCCTGCTAAAAAGGCAACCAGCAATCCTAGGAGAAACATGGCAAACACAACAAAGAATCGGTGGAAACCAGAATCGTTGTGCAAGTACTTGGTCGCAAATGCACCGATCACTCCCACGAGAACGTAGGAGACAATCACCATGGGAATACTCAATCGGTCAAACAGGAACTTGATGTGAAAATGGTAGTGCTCTTCGTCGAGCACGCCAAAATTCCCGCAGTCCACGATAAATTGACGACTCCCCGTCGCCAGCATGCTTGCCAAAACAATCAGCGATGCCAATAACCCAATCACCATGTTGGTCTTGGTCAAAAGCGAAATGCTGCGTTCCGACATCGGGTGCTGAAACAGCTCGGTGACTCCGATGATGGTCAACGTCACCAAGGGACACAGTACAACTAAAAATCCGATGAAGTCTAAAATCGTTGTCACTGTGCCGGCTCCTTTGCGGACGCTCCCGAAGATCGCACCTCCAAGTGGGACGGTAGGATCTTTGCGAATCCGACATTACCTCGCCATCCATGGAACCAAGGCCCCGAACTGCTCGCCGTTGGCAGCGGTCTGCCCGAAGGAACATAGGGCTCGAACGTGCCTTTGTGGTATAGGTGCAATTCATTCGATGTCGGAGATAGTAAAGCGACTTGTATCCACTCATTGGTCACGAGTCGTTCGATCGCCGCATTGCGTTTCATTACGGAACGAAATGCTTCTTCGGTTGCTTCAATCACAAAGACAATTCGCATCGGTTCGTGTATCTCGACCATCTGCTGGCTTAGGCCGCAACGCAAATCGCTGGCTGCTCCTTCCATCACGCCGAGAAGTCCCGTGATGTTGTGCGGTAGTTTCGAGCCACACCCGTAGACCGAATTATCGATCGTAGAAAAGAAATACTCGAGGCTGATCCCGGCACAGACTGGAATCACAGCCGAAAGCAATCGGTGCAGAACATCGTGATCGGTATTGTCCAAACTCGGATCGTAAGAAGTTAAAAAGCTGCGCCGATCCATAAAGAGGCCGCGAGTTCTGGATCTTCTGCCGACAATACAGGCCGCGTTGGATGCGTGGTTGTATTCTGGTCGAGCTTGTGCGAGATCCTCCGAGCGTTCTTCCACGTGTCGCAGCGCCTCGTGCGGACTGATCTCAGGCTTGGCGCTTGTAAAACGGCGGCATCGCTCCCAAGCATTCCGTTCGCGAGCCTGATCTATCTTCTCCTGTATTTCCCAAAACAGCTTTTGATGCGTTGTTGGTAATCGATCCAAATCCCAGAACTCGACCTGGTCATTGCACGTGTTGTGATAGGCGCCTAGGAACCAAGCTTCATCGGGGATGCGAACACCACGATCTGCCAGATTGCGGCGAACGCGAGGGTCGTTTGCCATTTGTGCAAAGGCTCTAGCGTTCGGTCCCCCTCGCCCTCCCCCGCAAGCGCCGCAATTGTAGGCCGATTCATGAGGATTGTTCAACGACGATGAGCCATGCCCTAAAACCACAATCAAGGGAGCGAACGTTCGAAGCCCAATGTCCCCAAGCAATCGCTCCACCATGTCCGTCATCTCGGAAAGGGTAAAGCCTTGTTGCAACGTAGAGCCGTTACCCGTTACAGAATCATCTGGGAGTCGTTCCAAACACAACGTCGTCGATTTTCCACCCTTAACGACTTGCCCAACAAACTCTTTCGCTTTCGATGTTAGCCGTGGTGCTAAAACCCTCGCGACCATCGGGATGCTCGCAATCGAACCCGCGAACGCCGTCAAAGTCCCCGCGAGCATCGAACGGCTCCCCAGGTGGATTTGATGCGATGCTTTGCCAAGCACTCGCCTTGCTTCTGTTCGCCGCTTTAGTATCTCTTGATGAGTGACCTGCGCGACTTCATCGACAAAGTGCTTTGGCTTGATCACGACGGGGCAAAGTGGAATGTAGTGAGCATCCGTCGACGATCGAAAGTACATCGGCACAGCAAAAAAACCCGCTGCTCCCAGCGTTTCAATGTCCGGGTCGATTTCCTCCAAGTGTCTGCGAAAAGATTCTTCTCGATCATCGATACAGGTGATGATCTGAAACCTCGGCGATGATGCGGGTGCATCCGCGGATGATTGTTTGGAAATCTCGGAAATGGCATCGAGCAACTCTTCGCGGTAGTGCCGTTCATAGGCTGCATGGTAGATGCGTCTCCGATTCATCGAGTTGAATTGCACCAGTTCATCGACGATGTTTCTCCACGCGGCTCCGGACAACGAAACCAAATCTAAAGGGTTCCATGCCAATCGCTGCGCGACCTGGAAGAGCAAAAAGGCTCGCTGTTGCTGGGTTGCGATTTGGCTCGACGAGGGAGCAAGTTCGCGGGCGAGCTGCACCAAGCGAGCGAATTCGACGTTCTCGCCGAGAGCATCCCGCCACGCACTGGGGGCTCGGTTCCGTATCGCGTCGTCGATCGATGCCCTGTCCAAAAGGAGCCGAATGGCGAGGAGCTCTTCCAGCGAACCCTCTGGCAATGGCCTTGGTGTCCATTCCGCGTTCGTTTCCAGTTGCCAAACCATGCTGGTCCAGCCAGGCAACGACAATAGAGTACTTTCAATGAAACGATCGAGTTGCTCCTCTTGGATTCCCATCTTAGCTAAGGAAACGACGATCGATTCTCTCGCTGTTAGGCTTGAGTGCCCTTCTCGTTTAACTATCTCACGCAAGGGGGACAGGTATCCCAATACGAAATCGGATGCTTTTCCATAGAGACTGAGAAACCGATGAAACAATCCTTCACCGCTCAACACCGAATGCCACTGCGCTAACCCTTGATCAAGCGTGCTCGATAGAAAACGAATGAGGAGCTCGTTGACGGATGGATCGCAATCAAAATGCAAACTGTCTCGTATTGCATCTCGATGCCGCTTCGGCATTGGCCCTTGCTCCTCTCCGTGACCTACCTGCGATGCCCCTTTGCGGCAGATGAAATAGAGGAATCGGAGCGTGAACTCGGTCCATGTTCCGTCCGTCCAAGAAGCTCGTCGTTCGAAATCGAACTCCTCTGCAAGGTCAATGAGAACCAGGGCAAGACTCTCGTCCACGACATTTTCGGTAGAGGTGTACTCACGAAGCATCCAGTGCCTTACTTGGTGCACCATTTGGTTCGAAGCCGATGCAGGGACATCTGGCAAGAACGCTTTCATCGCGTCTGTTTCTGCTATCGACCATCGAATCTCCGCGTCAGGTCCGATGCGAAGGCGATGGGCCATCATCGCTAGCCGCAGCTGAAGTCGCGTTGTGGATGGCGCTACGATTTCATTAGCGGATTCGGATAGATCCTCGAGAAGCTCTTTTTCAAGATCCGAGACCGAGATCCTTCCCCACTCCACCTTGTTTCGGTACCGACTCTCAGGCCAATAGGGATGGGCGCCATAGGTGTCGACGCCCGCTACGACCGCCTGCTCAAAAGGTAAGTGTTCAAACGCGTGCAGTGTGTTATGGTGCACGAAAACCGCAATCGGTCCTTGAGCGGGAAGCAGGTGAACACCATGCTCCAAAGCTCGAGCGACCTGCTCCCAAACCAATTCACCCGCCAAAATAATCCCTGCCGCATTGAATGAGGAATGGGCGTATACACTCTATTCTATCGACTGTCCTTTAAATGGGTGAGCGGTTGAAAAAGTGTTTCCATTTTAGAGCCTATCCGAAAACCATGAGCCGCTCTGGCGCTTGCCGCGGTTTCCGATGAGGTTCGGATAGGCTCTTACGATGGATGCGTATTGCCTAGGAACTCGGCAAGCAGGATGCAAGTTGCCAGCCCTGCTCATTCACGCATACCAAGCCGCTTTTGGCCAGATCTCGCATGCTATCACGGACATCGAAATCGATTTCTATTCCTGTTAGGCGTATTAATGTGTCTTCTGCTGCTCGATCGATTTCATCCAATGAACAAGGCGTTTTGTTGATAAATAGGACGAAGCAGCCAAGAATCGCTTCGCAGATTTCTTGCTGCTCCGCCTCTTCTTCGATTCGAAGTAAAGCGCCAAGATTGTTATCCAAGTTTTGGTAATAGAGACTTCGGGTGATGTTCAGCTGATAGCGGCGTTTGGTTGTTGTATAAGAAAAAATTGACTTGATGCCGTAGAACACCGTCGCGACTAAAACGGCGACGATAAGAAAAAAGGACGACAGAATCTTGATCGTACTGAACAAGGCTAAAATCCAGAGACTCTTTGCGAGTTTACTCGTCATCATGGCAATTCCCCACAGCGTTGGGATGCCGATCTTTCCGGTATCCAGCCAACTGAGCCGTATCTGGGTTCCTGGGAGCATCATGTCAATGTCCGCTTTCGGAACATTCTTGAACATACGGATATGCACTCGATTGGGATCCAAAGGCTCTGGAAAGGTCTGAAGCTCTCTGGGGCGAAAGACCACGACCAGTCTTTGATAAATGGGAACGTCCCGCTCAATCAGTCGAAAGAAATGGCGCCAGCTTCGATACGCCCGGCGGGTGACGACATCGCCTCGTCCGTACACCTCGAGTTTTCTGAATGACGAAAAACGAATCTGCAATCGAACGCCCCAGTGGCTAGCAACGCCGATGGCATTTTGAATCTCCCTGGGCGATAACCTCCGATAGTTCGCATGTCCCAAGGAGGCGGCTATTTCTGAGAAAAGCTCACGCGACGCCTCGCGGTCGGTCAGCTTCCCGCATGGACCGATCCGCCACGTCGGTTGTTCAAGAGTCTCAAGCTTGTTTGCAGGCGAGCCTTGCAGAATCCGATCGGAGTAATCGCGATCCGGATCATAGCGTTGATAGAGATCGGATAAGACCTCGTGATGCGAGTGATACTCGAGACTGATACTGCGTTTGATTCGTTCCGCTAAGCGACGAAACGTTTCGCTCTCAGCAGGCTCGAGTTTGGCGTCGTCGATCAACGACTCGATGATGGCGTTCGGAGTGAAGGGGAGATAATGCTCTCTTCCCCAATGCTCCGGTGGGATTTTGAACTTTACCGCCCTCCAACGCTTGGGCATCCATAGCGTCGGTAACCAGGTTTTCGGCATCGTTCTGCTTTCGGAGGTTGTTGCGTGCGATCAAGTCGTTTCGATGTGCACTGCCCGTTTGCGACGCTCTTTTCGACGTGCGTCGTCGATCAATCCAGCAACCTTGCTGACATCCTCAATGCCGATCATGCGAAGCGATGGGTGGGATAAATCGGTGCTCAGGATTTTGATAGCACCAACGTTGAGGGCCCGCTCGACTAGACCTTGGGTGTAAGCGACATCGTCGACATCGATCAGCTCGATTCGGTCTGTCGTCCGAACCAACAGGCCATGTTTATGAATAAATCGCTGGCTGGTTAGCTCATATCGCACGCTAAATCGACGGTACAAATACGTGAATGCGGCCAGCCCCCACATCGCGACGACCAAGGCAACGACGACTCCCCAAACGACTCGGCGATCCAATTCCGCCGGCAGTCGCACATAGTATCCACCGACGAAAATCACTATCGTCGCGATCGCACAGGAGATCCATGTCCCGAGCATCGCACGCGGGGAATAACCACCGGACCAAAGCTTTTCTTCGATGTCCTTGCTGGGGTCGTAAGCTGGAGCCGACTTCGCAAACTTTTGGGCGGGTGATGTTTCTTCCGGAGTATTCATGTAGTCATCCTGTTCTTGCGTTGCGAGGTTTAACCCAGTGGAGTTGGCGACGAGAGATGTTGCGTATTCGCAGGGGGCCACCGAATCTTGGACGCTCTCGCTTCCCGCCTTGGACCTGGCCAAAGGTGAAAATGCAAAGGGAAGTATAGCGAGTGTGGTGAGGGCACTCAACGTTGCACTAGTCATTTCAAAGGGAGGCGCCTAAGCTCTTACACTATGGCAAAGAAATCGCGATCGAACTCCAGCAACCGCTCCTTTTCGACCACCGACTCCGTCTCTTCGAAAATAAAAAATGGACTGCCCCAACAGGGTGCTCTGCCCCAAAAAGCAGTCATCCGACTGCGCGGAGCGTGCCAACACAATCTCAAGTCGTTGAACATCGATTTTCCGCTCCGGCAACTGACGGTCTTGTGCGGAGTCAGCGGTAGCGGGAAATCGAGCTTAGCGTTCGATACTCTGTACGCCGAAGGTCAGCGCCGCTACATCGAGAGCTTTTCTGCCTACACGCGCCAGTTTCTTCAAAGGCTAGATAAACCAAGCTTCGATCTGTTAGAGCCGCTGCCGCCTTCGATTGCGGTAACCCGGGACGCTCGTTCTCGGAACAACCGGAGCACCGTTGGGACCGCTAGCGAGATTTTGGAGTATCTGCGAAATGTCTTCGCTAAATTTGCAAAACTCTACTGCGCGAATTGCGGATGCGAAGTGATCGCTCACACACCCAATACCATTCTCGATTCGCTCGGCCGTCATCCGCAGGGACGTGCCATGGTCGGTTTCGAAATCAGTTGGAAGACTTTGGATGAACTCTCTGTTCTACTGGCCGATCTCCAGTCCACCGGTTTCGTTCGCCTCGTCGTAAACGACTCGTCGCTCAACCTGGGGAGCAGCGATCGAGGGGAATTAGCGGATCAATTCAAAAGCGCGACGCATGCAACGGTCATTGTCGATCGATTGACTTGGTCGGGAAAACGAGAAGAGCGATGGCTGCAGTCCCTGCTTGTTTGTATGGATCAAGCCGCATTGCACGATCATTCGCTCGGTATCGTGCTACTCGAGAGCGATGCGGGAACAGAGCAGATCGACGGTAAGAAGTTCCTTCGCCTCGCCTTTTCTCCGGTGCTTCGATGTGTTCAGTGCGATTCAGAGTATCCAGTCGCAGAACCGAGTCTATTCAACTTCAATCACCCGCTCGGTGCATGTCGCGAGTGCGAGGGGTTTGGAGAAACGATCGCTATCGATCCCGATAAAGTTGTTCCGAACAGGGAACTGTCGTTGGCAGAAGGGGCCATCGCTCCTTGGAATACTCCATCCTATTCGCACGAATTGGAGGAGTTGCTCGCGTTGGCGCCGGATGTTGGAATACCGACCGATATTCCTGTCTCCAAACTCACTAAGGCGCAATGGCGACTTGTCGAGGAGGGGGTGCCATCCCATCGGTTCGGCGGATTGAAGGGCTTTTTCGCTTGGCTGGAGAGAAAGAAGTACAAGATGCATGTCCGCGTCTTCTTGTCTCGGTGGCGTACATACTCGATGTGCAAAAGCTGCGAAGGAAAACGCCTCAATGCAGAGTCCCTTTCGTACAAGCTAGCCGATAAAACTTTTGCCGATCTCTGTTCCCTTTCGATTGATCAGTTGGTCGATGTTATTGCCGATGCAACTTCGACAAGGGGCTCTTCGGCGGTGCAGGAAAGCGACGATGGCCTCACTTATGAGTCCCGTTTTTGGCTCGCTGCGGAGGAGCAAGCCCAGTACAACGCGTCCGAACCTGTCAGGCAGGTTTTGTCCCGTTTGGAATATCTGCAGTCGGTCGGGCTTGGTTACCTTTCACTGGATCGCCCGTTGCATACGCTCAGCAGCGGTGAAAGCCAACGGGTTAACCTGACAACGCTCCTCGGCTCCAATTTGGTCGACATGCTCTATGTCTTCGACGAGCCGACCGTAGGATTGCATCCATCGGATGTGGAGAAGGTCGCTCAAGCCATCCTGAAGATTCGAGATCGCGGTAACACGGTGGTTCTCGTTGAGCACGAACCCGCAATGATGAAGTTGGCAGATCGCATTCTCGAAATTGGCCCAGGGGCGGGGGATTTCGGCGGGCAAGTCGTTTTTGATGGTACTCCTCAATCGCTCATGGATTCCCAAAGTATCACGGGACGATACTTGCGAGGAGAATCGAAACGCACGTCTAAGCGACGTTCAAGTTCACGGGATCTGAAGCTCTTCGGTGCAACAGGGCGCAATTTGAAAGGGATCGATTTGGAGATCCCGCTCGGATGCTTGACCGTCGTGACTGGTCCGAGCGGTGCGGGAAAGAGCTCCCTCATCCTCGATACGCTGATTCCTGCCTGCTTAAAGGAGAGCGATCGCGAAGGTTCGGATCCATTACCGTACAGAAAGGTAGTAGGGTGGCAATCCTTGGGAGGCTTCAGGACTTTGGATCAGAGCCCCATTCCGAGATCATCCAGGTCGACGCCCGCGACGTATTGCAAGGCGATGGATTCGATTCGAGATGCGTTCGCCGCGACTCAAGAGGCAAAGGGCCGCAGGATGAGTGCAGGTCATTTCTCTTTCAACAGCGAATCGGGGCGATGCCCTCATTGCGAAGGGTTGGGGAGCGTGACCGTCGAAATGCAATTCATGGCGGATGTATCTCTTCCTTGCCCGGATTGCTTGGGCAAACGCTACAAACCGGAGGTCCTCGACGTAACGGTCCGAGATCGAAACATTCATGACGTATTGCAGATGAGCGTCGCCGGCGCCTCGGATTTCTTTCGTGGTGAAGACGAGATCCGCGGAAGATTGCAGCTCTTGATCGATATCGGCTTAGGCTACTTGCCCCTGGGGCAAAACCTGTCAACGTTGTCTGCCGGCGAGTCAATGCGGCTGAAGCTAGCGACCATTCTCTCTGAGACTGGGAGATCCAAGCAAGGAGAGTTGATCGCGATGGATGAGCCGACGACCGGTTTGCATTTCGTCGACATCGATCGACTCTTGGATTGCTTTGATATCCTGCTTGAGAAAGGCCATACGCTGGTGGTCATCGAGCACAATCAGCAATTGATCGATGCGGCAGATGTCGTTCTCGAGTTGGGGCCAGGGGCTGGACCAACCGGTGGACAGTTAACGAAAAAGAGCTCTCGTCTGAAGTAAGAGCCGATCCGAGAACCATTGGAAACCGTGGATAGTGCCAGAGCGGCTAATGGTTTTCGGATCGGCCCTCAATGTTTCTATGAAATGGGGCGTATGTTATGCACATACGCCCCGAAGAAACGTCTTATCTCATGCCGAATGGACCGCTATTCCTTCTTCTCGCCGATAGCAAAGATGCGGTTGCGGTTGGCGATGAAGATCTTGTCGTTCGCAGCTACAGGAGTCGTGTAGAGAGCCGATCCCAAATTGATCTCAGCAATCTGCTTTTGTTCTTTAGCTAATTCGAAGATCGCGATATCGCCATCTTCATCACCGATGAAAATTTTATTGTCGGCGATAAGCGGAGAGGCCCATGAAGCAGCGAGCATATCGTACGTCCAATGAGGTTCGCCGGTCTTGCTGTCCAAGCAGTGGACCAACCCGCTGAAGTCGGCGATGACCAAAATGTTATTCTTGATCGCAACCGTTCCGCAGGTTCGGTGCATGGTTGTCTCGAACTCTTTGGGGTTGCTGCCAACGTAATGCCACACCGCTGCCGAGTTTGGATTGTCGCGCTCCAAATCTCCAGCCGCTGCGTCGAGCGCTTGCTTTCGTTTGTGCGGGATCACGACGTTCGGGTTCGAGGAATTGTAGACCAGCGTCGGGCTGACATCGCCTCGTTTGTTAGGGTCGATCGCCCAAAGGTGACCGTTGCCTTCGCCGTGTTCTGGATCTTCACCAACCGCCACATAGATTAAACCATCGTAGACAACCGGTGTCGCGATGATGTGATTACGTGTCGCTCCGTTGAGTCGGTAGACAGAATCCTTTGGGTTGCAGTCAAACTTCCAAAGCATCTTCGACTTGCCGTTGTCTCCGTTGGGGTCGAAGCTGTACATCCAGCCATCACCACCGCCGAAAATGACTTGTTCCTGCCCGTTGAAAACGCCGTATGCAGGGGAGGACCATTGGCCGTGGAGAATGTTTCCGCCGGGAGTATTGTCGGTCCAAAGGACCTCGCCGGTGTTCTTGTCGATACAAATGAAGCTGGGGGCTTTTTCTTCAGGAACGGTGAGGTGCGAGTCGTCGACGCCGTTCGATGTGTTAACGAATAGCTTGTTGCCCACAGCTGTTACGGAGCAGCTGCACATGTTGTGCTGGGAAACATTGAGCTGAGCCATCATGTCGAGACGCCAGACTACGTCCGCTTCGTCTTTGTTTTCGTTGGGCTCTTTGTTGAATGGACCGTCGTTTTCGCCATCGAGGAATCCTTCGGTGTCCAGACAAACGACTTCACCGCGACTGGTGACGTACCAAAGCCGATCACCATCGACCATCGGCGCACAGCAGATACCTTGGTTCGGCCAGTCGTGAACCCGCCCTGTAGGAAGCTTTTCGCTGCTGTGCTGCCAAAGAAACTTTCCGTCTTTCTCGTCGAAGCAGATCAAGCAACCGAGGTCGACGGTGGCTGGGTAGCGTTTGATGTAACCGTTTCCGTTGTTGGTGCCAATGTAAACCTTTCCGTTGGCAACGACGGGGTTTCCGTACGTTTCCGACCCCAAAGGCATAGACCAAAGAATGTTTTCGTTGGTTTCGACATCAAAAGAGGTAGGCAATGGACCGCTATCCGGCACGTTGTTCCGCTCGGGCGATCCACCCCATTGAGGCCAATCCTTTGGACCGACTTTGAGCTTCGAAATGAATGCCTTTGCGACAGCGGTTGGGTCGTAATCAGCGGCGGAGAGAGTCGAATAGCTGGTCAAGCTGGCGGCGAACATCGAACCGCCAAGCAAACCGAACCATGGAAGTCTTCGAAACAATCGTTGTCGCATTAGGATTCACCTGCGCAGAGGAAGGGTGGGGGGATGCGGAGCGGTGCTCGCATGAAACTGTTCTGATTCGCGGCCATTATAGCCGATAGACCAGGTTGTTGGACAGGTTTCCAGCAACTTGTCGATTGCGACTGCTACGTGGACCAAATACAATTTCACGCGGTGTTCCTCTGGCAAATCGCCACCCGTCTCCTACCTCACCTCCTGAATCCCATGCCAAAATCAAACTTGCAATCCCATCTTACGTCTCGTCGACACTTCCTGGCATCGACCGCCGCTGCGGCTGCTGTCGCCTCGACAACCACCCTTGGTTCGGCAGGTTCACTGTTCGCACAAGACGCGAAGGCCGCACCTTTTAAGATTTCGCTGGCACAATGGTCGCTGAATAAACCGCTGTTCGCAAAGAAGCTCGACAATTTGGACTTCGCCAAAATCGCCAAGGAAAAGTTTGGCATTGAAGGAGTCGAATATGTCAATCAGTTCTTCAAAGACAAAGCGAAGGACGAGTCGTATTTAAGTGAAATGAAAAAGCGTGCAGCGGACGTTGGCGTGACCAGCGTTTTGATCATGATCGACGGAGAGGGAGCTTTAGGGGACAAGGATGCTGCCAAGCGAACCACGGCGGTCGAAAATCACTACAAGTGGGTTGAGGCCGCAAAATTCCTTGGGTGCCACTCGATCCGTGTGAATGCTCAGACCAATGCGGAGTACGAAGAAGGCAAGAAATTGGCAGCGGATGGTCTTCGACGATTATCGGAATACGCGAAACCAATGGGAATCAACGTTATTGTTGAAAACCACGGCGGTCTCAGCTCCAACGGCAAGTGGCTGTCGGAAACGATCCGTATGACCGAAATGGCGAACTGCGGTACTCTTCCCGACTTCGGTAACTTCTACGAATACGACCGTTATCAAGGCGTTACCGATTTGATGCCGCTCGCGAAAGCGGTTAGCGCCAAGAGCTATGACTTCGATGAAAATGGAAACGAAACCAAAATCGATTTCCGACGGATGATGAAGATTGTCTTGGACGCCAAGTATCACGGTTGGGTCGGAATTGAGTACGAAGGCTCTCGGCTCAGTCCAGAAGACGGGATCATTGCGACCAAGAAGCTGCTCGAAAAGTGCATGGATATCGCTTAAATCGACTTCATTTCGGATTGGTTTGCTTTCGTGGCGCCAGCCGTACTGCCGCTTGGCAATACGGCTTGGCCGAGTCGGTTTCGGTTGCTTCCGGTCGGTGGAGCAGCTAAACTAATAAGCGACGATTGAATTTTTCTCGGCTGCTCGGTTCGGAACCGGCAGTTCTCGGAATTCGTTGTAGTCGTTCTCCCTCCCTATCCCACCTATTAACTTCCCACCTCGCCGCTGCTTCCCGCACACGTGACATGCAGGCGATTGGATTCGAGTCCATGTTGCTCGGAAATCCTCGCAAAGCATTCCCCGGTTCGTGCGAAGATCGAATGGATCTGATTTCGTTTTCGAGCCAACCCTAGGGCGTCCGTTCCTTGGGCAACGGAAAAGCAGCGGTCGGAATGCTGGAACCATCATGAAGAAGTCATTCGCTTTTTTGCTTGCTCTAAGCGGCTCAACATCCTTTGTTGGACCGTTGTCTGCCCAGGAGTCAGCGGTCGCTCCCGCGTTTCAGCAGCCTAATGCACAGCAGCCCGCTGTGCCAGATCAGGCGGAGGGCCAACCTGTTGCACCGGTAGCTCCACCTGCGACGATCGTCGAGCCCCCCGAGTTCATCGAGCCCGCTGTGCCAGGTGAGAAAGTCCTTTTGCAGTTTCGCGATCAAGACTGGCAAACGGCGCTTAGTTGGCTCGCTGCAAAGCTTGAACTAAACCTCGATTGGAAAGAGTTACCAACCGACAAACTCAGCCTCTCAAGCACGCAAGAGTTATCGTTAGACGCTGTCGAAGACTTGTTCAACATGCAGCTCCTGGCCCGGGGGTTTGTCTTGCTCAAGCGAGAAAACGTTCTGCGTTTAATGAGTTTGAAGGATATCGATATCACGCTTGTGCCTCGCGTTGAACCCGAGGAATTGGCGACGCTGCCAAAGCATTCCATCGCACGCGTTTCGTTCCCGCTGGAGTGGATGATCGCGGAGGAGGCTGCCAACGAGCTCAAGCCTTTGCTCAGCCCATATGGAAAGGTTTCCCCAATGGCGAGCGCAAACCGCTTGGAAGTGGTGGATGCAGTCGTCAACCTGCGCGAGTTTCATCGGTTGCTGCTGGACGCGGAAAAAGATGATTCACGCAAAGAACGCGTTGCCGAGTTTCGATTGACTCACCGACGCGTTGAGGATGTCGCGCCCAAGGTTCGACAGTTGCTTGGGTTGCCTCCAGATTCGGCTACGAATGCGACGCCGACTCAGCTTGACGTCGAGCAGACACGCTTCAAAGCCGAGGCGATGAAGCAATTGGGGCGTGAAGCTCGAGAGCTGATTCAGGACAGCAAAAAGGTGACTATCTATGTCGTCGTGAATGAGAAGGAAAACAGCCTGCTTGTGAATGCGCCGCCAAACAAAATTGAGATCGTGCGGCAAGCAGTCGAAGCGATGGACAAACCACTAGCTGAAAAGGAATCGGCATGGGAAACGATCAGTCGCGTCAAGGTCTATGATGTTGCTGGATTCGAACCCGACGCGGTCTCGAAATTGGTTGCCTCTCTACAGGAAAGAGGGACCGTCGCAAAGGATACGCGAATCCAACACGAAGCCGCGTATAATCGCATCATTGTTTTCGCATCACCGACAGACCAGTTAACGGTCGCGCAGTTGATCGAATCGTTCCGAGCGGAGAAGCGAACAGCGACAGTTCTTCCTCTGGCGAATGTCGATCCGACGTACGCAGCGAAAGCGGTCCAGTTGATCTTAAAGGCTCCCGATCGACCTTCATCCGCTCCAGGATTGCCGAGCGATGGCAAGTTTCAGATTGAACCCGATCCGCAGAACAATCGGCTGCTCCTGTGGGCGACTCCCGGTGAACTGACGGAGGTAAGAGAGTTTTTGGCCCGGCTCGGGGAGACTTTCTCAGAGCAACGGCTGGATTCCAAGCTTCATGTCATCGATATGCGTGGTCAAGATACTTCCGAAATCACGGAAAAACTGAAGCGGATATGGGCTGAAATCAGCGACAGTCCGTTGCTTCTCGACCTTCCTGAATCCGACAAGCCCGCCCCAAAACCCACCTCGGACCAGAAGGCGGCGGATACGACCAAATCAGCATCGGATGAAGCGTCTAAAAAGAAAGATTCTCGCTTCGTCGCAGCCATTTCCGCATCCGATGCGTCGGAGGTCAATCCTGCAAAGGATAGCGAGCATCCCCCTGTTCGCTTGATGCAGAACGGTAGCGGGGACTTGGTTGTCCTTTCGAAAGACCCTATCGCTGCAGAGACTGCCAAACGATTGATTGATCAGCTTCTAAAGGAAGGGACCGAGTTTAGGGCGATCGCGCTAAAGCATTCGCAAGCTTACGCGGTTCGTCGGCAGTTAGAGACCATGTTGCAGTACTCTTCGAGCAATGTCTCGTCCAAGCTGACGACTTCACCGCAAGTAATCATTGATGTCGATACGCGCACGAATCGTTTGATCATCCAAAATGCGAACGAGAAGCAATGGAAGACAATTAAAGAATCGATCGAGATTTTGGATCAGCCAAATCCGGACGATGAAAAGCTGGTGAGGGAAAGCGTTACCTATCGATTCCAGCACCGCAAGGCGAGCGTGGTTGCTAAAGCATTGGAAGGGGTGTACCAGGACTTGCTGCGATTCAGCGAGCGAAATCTTTCCAACATGTCCTATAGAAACTCCAGTTTCAATCGCAACATCGCTGCAACGACTTCCAGTCCAGAGTATCAAGGACTGCTGTCTTTTAGCGTGGATGAGCAAGCCAACTTGATCATTATCTCGGCGCCTAAGTATCTGCTCGAAGAGGTGTTGAAATTAGTCGAGTCTATGGACACACCAACCGATGGCAACGCAATCGCCATTCTAAACGCAGCGGATCTCCCATTCTCGTCGGATAGTGGTGCGAGCAAAGCATCCGACAACCTCCGTCGTCTCCTTCGAGGAGGTCGGTAACAATGGCTGATCGCTGAAAAGTTTCCAGCCTTCGATGGAATTCTTGGACAACTTCAAACACCTTCGCCTACCCAGCGAAGGTGTTCGCATTTGTGGATTCACGCTGTGCGAGAATGACTCACTTGCCAAGGCGTGCGCCGCTTAAGGGCACGCTTTGCGCGTCGAATCGCGTGCGCAAAGGGAGACAATCCAGGCTCTCAACGAATAGAGTCGATGTGGTACGGCGTTCGCACTTTATGAGCCCATCCGAAAACCATTAGCCGCTCTGGCGCTAGCCACGGTTTCCGATGGTTTTTGGATAGGCTCTTCTACCCTTAGAGCCATCGAGTTTTGTACACCATCGATGAAGGAAAAAGCATGATACGAGAAGTGAGCGGCGATATTCTTTTGAGCAAAGCCCAAGCCATTGCGCACGGCGTCGCCCCCAACGACCATTTCGATTCGGGGTTGGCTTTGGC
>JALOQZ010000300.1 GCA_025459245.1 Pirellula sp. | reverse complement strand
CAAACAAGTCCGCTCGTTCAGTCCTTGGTACTTTTTCAAGTGGTAGATGTCATTTCCGACTTCGATTCGCAAGCAATCGACATAAGTCACCTTGCCCGCGCGGCGAGCTCGCACCACCATCGCGCTGTTGGCGGCAACTTCTTTTTCAAGCCCCGTTCCTACGATCGGTGGCTCGACCACCAACAATGGAACCGCTTGCCGCTGCATGTTTGAACCCATGAGTGCACGGTTCGCGTCGTCGTGCTCCAAGAACGGGATCAATCCAGCCGAAACACCGATCATCTGACTCGGCGCAATATCCATGTAGTGGACGACGTCGGGTGTCACGATTTCGAAGTCGTTTCGGTACCGTGCGATCAAACCAGGACCACTTACCAACGAACCATCTTTGATCTCCAAGTCAGCGGGTCCGATGTACGCATCCGACTCTTCGTCTGCTCGCAACCATACCACCTCATCCGTCACCTTGCCGCCGGCAACCTTGCGGTAAGGGGTGACCAAGAATCCATACTCATCTACACCTGCGTAGATTGACAAGGAGCTGATCAAACCGATGTTCGTACCTTCCGGTGTCTCAATCGGACAAATACGACCGTAGTGAGAAATGTGAACGTCCCGGACTTCAAAGCCCGCACGCTTTCGGTTCAAACCACCAGGTCCCAACGCGGACAAACGTCGTTCGTGTGTCAACTGCGACAGTGGGTTGGTCTGGTCGACAACCTGCGACAATTCCCCTCGACCGAAGAAATATTCGATGGCGGCGCTGATGCTCTTGGGATTGACCAAAGAGCGAGGTGTCATGTCCTCGACTTCCTTCAAACTCATTCGCTCTTGAACCGTACGACGAAGCTTCAAGAATCCTTTGCGGAGCTCTTCGCAAGCCAACTCGTCGATCGTACGTAAACGCCGATTCCCCAAGTGGTCGATGTCGTCAAAGCGTGCCGTGGAGTCTGGATCGAAAAGGTCGATCAAGTACCGGATCGAGGCAACCAAGTCCTCTGGCCGGAGCGCCATTTCGTCTTCAGGAACACTCAACCCGAGCTTGCGGTTCACACGGAATCGACCGACGCGACCCAAGCGATAGCGGTTGATGTCGAAGAACTTTTCATGGAACAAGGTGCGAGCTTTTTCCAAGGCTGGCGGATTTCCTGGACGAAGTCGCTGATAAATTCGCAGCAACGCTTCTTCGTGCGAGGAGGTGTTATCCTCCGCAAGCGAATTGAGAATGTAAGGAACCTTCGGAGAATCCATCACCTGAATACTCTTGATACCGACGGTGCAAATCATTTCAGCCGTTGTCCGACCGATCTTTTGCCCCGATTCGATAATGATCTCCCCAGCTCGCTCATGATCCGACGGGAAAACGATGTCGTCCGCTGCGATTTTGTTTTCGATGGTTGCGATGCTTGCGCTACCGGAGATCTTTTCGGTGGTGATCTCATAGAAAGCCTGGAGCAACTCTTGGTCGGTGCCCAGCTTCGGGGACATCGCTCGAAGCAGCGTCATCACGGAAAACTTTCCGCTCTGATCGATCCGTACCGAGAGAGAATCCTTCTTCGTCACATTCACCTCGATCCAGCTCCCCCGTTCAGGGATGACTCGGAACGAAGGAAGCTTACGATCGGTGGTTCCCTCTGCCTCTTCGACAAAGTCCACACCAGGGGATCGGTGCAACTGGCTGACAACCACGCGTTCCGCACCGTTGATGATAAATTCACCACCACCGAGCATGATCGGGATATCGCCGAGATAAACCTCTTCTTCGAGAGGCTGATCTCGCTTGAGACGGAACCAAGCCTTCAAAGGCTTGCCGTAGGTCAAGCGGAGCTGACGGCACTCTTCGGGAGTATACCGCGGCTTGCCAAGCTCGTACCGGATGTACTCGAGAGCCACCGACTTGTCATAGCTCTCAATCGGGAAGATCTCACGAAAAACGGATTCCAACCCTTGATTCTTACGCTTGTCCGATGGGAGATCCTCTTGCAAAAACGCTTCGTAGGAAACGGTTTGCAATGTGGTCAAGTTGGGAATAGGGAACTGGCTTCTGCCCGAACCGAATACTCGAACAGAAGTTGGTTGCAATCGTCGCTTGGAGGAAGTTGCCATTGGAGATGGATTCTCGAAGTGGGCTAAAGGGGAAATGCCAAAACAAGACAGCGAGAGGGGACGCCAGCGATAAGGCTCAACAAATGTCCCTCGGGATCCTAGGCCCCGGGAAAATGCAGCACGTCGCCGGTCCGATCGATTCCGGACCCGCCAACGCAGAACCTGTCAACGCACTGGATTCGCAGCAGCCCGAGAAAAAACGGGTCGCTCGAAGGCCAGGAACAGCTCTGGATTCGCAAGAGAAAGAGGGGGAATTTGCTGTGGAATGAACAAACGAAATTGGATATCCGTACAATTCATTCCCCCTTCTGCGCGCAGAACGGCGGTCCGAACAGCAAACCCTGCTTGATCCGACCACCTCTATATAAACCGAGCCGACGTCCACGCCGCTAGTGTAGCGATCCAACCTTGTTAAGATAGGCCAACCCAAACCCTTTTTTGGAAATTTTGAAAAGAACCCCTAAAAATGGCACTCCGATAGCTCTGGCGGCCCGGTATGCCCCTCAGAATACCGCTTCGATCGCGATAAGAAGCGTCTAAAAGGACTAGGCTTGGACGACCGCGGCAAGCCTTCTCGCACCGAGCCAAAAACACAGGGCTACAGAATTAGCTTTGCAAATGCAGCCTCGCTATTGGCTTGATACGGTTATGCGTGATACAACGCGATGCAACCGGCTTCGGTTGGCAACTCAGGGTTGGCAAAGCTGGTTGGACCGTTTTCTTGCGGGAGAAATGTGTTGAGATTGCTAGTGACCGGAGCCACTGGGCTGCTTGGAAACAACCTAGCCCGCATCGCTGCTGCATTAGGGGATGACGTGACAACTTTGTCGCGTTCCAGCCATGACCATCCCTCGCTCGTGGGAATAGGCGGAAAACACATTCGGGCGGACTTATGCGATCCCGACCTTAGCGAACGGTTGGCCGGCCTGGAATTCGATTGTGTGATCCACTCCGCAGCGATGATTCACATCGGCTGGAGGCGGCAATCGGAGTCACTTCTCGTCAATCAAGGCGGGACACAAAAGATCGTGGACTGGGCTCGCGACCGTCGCATTCGTGGAATCTATGTATCGACGGTGAACACGTTGCCGATTGGGGCTCCCAATTCCCCTCGCACGGAGAAATGCGTGGGAGACGGACAAATCGCTTCGGCCTATGTTGTCTCCAAACGGGCGGCGCAGCAAGTCATCGACCGGGCCGTAGAAGATGGGCAGGATTGGTACAGTGTTTTCCCCGGCTTTATGCTTGGTCCCTACGATTGGCAACTCAGCAGCGGCCGGATGGTCCTGGCCCTGCGACGCTTTCAACCTTGGGCGCCCTCTGGAGGCTGCTCGGTTTGCGACCCCAGGGATGTCGCATCCGGCATGCTTCGCTTGGCGCGGGAAGGAGCCACCGAACGCCGCTATATATTGGCAGGAGAAAACCTAACCTACTTTGAGCTGTGGTCGCGGATCGCCAACCGACTGGGAACTCGCCCCCCAGCCGTTGCCATGCGACGCCCCGCGCGGGTAATCGGCCCCATCCTGGCGGACGCACTCAGTTTGCTCCGTCGCGAGGAGTCCGATTTCAATAGCGCTGCAATCCGCATGGGGCAACAACACCACTACTACAGCTCGGAACTGGCGAACAGACACATCGAGTACAAAAGCAGGCCTGCCGAGGATTCGATTCAAGATGCAATCCAATGGCTGCGCGAGGTGGGATACCTAAGCCGCTGAGGTACCTTCACATGCTCCGGGTTTTGTTGGACCTCTAGGTCGCGATATGGCCCAGCAAATATCGCAACTGCAGGACAGCGATGGGAATGGTGAGGATGGCGAGCAGATTCACGGCGAAACCGGCTCGGATCATATCTCCGGCCGGAAACTTGCGCTGAGCATACACGAGCGTATTCGGGGGTGTCGCCACTGGTAGCATAAAGCCGCAGCTACTGGCCAACACGACGGCTGCCAAGAGAGAGATCTGATCGATCCCCATCGCCGGCCCCGCATCAGAAAGGATTGGAATCAACGCGGTCGCGGTCGCAAGATTGCTCGCCAATTCCGAGATGGCAATTACGATCGCGACAACGAGAGTAAGTACTAACCACGGGTGCAAACCTGCGAAATGGGAAGCGACCGATGCAATGCGCTGATCAAGCGAGGATGCTTCAATAGCCTTGGCAAGAGACAACCCGCCACCAAGCAGCATAAGCACCCCCCAAGGCACACCCTCGACATCCTTCCACGCCAAGATCGGCTTTGAGAAAGGGACCAGCAAAAGAGTTACCAATGCGGCCATCGCGACCCAAGGATCTTCGATCCTCTGCAATAACCCTTGTAACCATCCCCACCCTGAAGAAGCCGCCAGCCGCATCAAAGGCTCTTTTGAGATCCATGTCAACGCGGCAGCCAAAAACACCCCTAACGTGATCCATTGGTCACGACTTAAATTCCGCTTCCCCCGAAACTCCTGTTGCCAATCCTCCGGAATGGAAACTTGAAATTGCCTCACGGGAAAGAGGAAAAAGACCAGCCAAACCCAAGCCCCCACAAGCAGTACTGCAGAAATAGGCCCTGCGACGTAAAGCCAAGCTAGGAAGTCGATCGATTTCCCCTCCTTCGCGAGGAAACTAGTGAAGAAGATATTAGGAGCGGTTCCCACCAAGGTCGCCATTCCACCGATGCTGGATGCGAACGCAATTCCGATGAGCAAGGGCGCTGCGAATCGCCGGTCCGATTGCATCAACATCGTCGTCGCCGTGTTGTTCACCCACATGCTGATCATCGCCGTCGCCAACATAAACGCTCCGACAACATTCGCGCCATTTCGCCCCGCGATCCTTAACAAATAAAGTGCACCGATGCGATGCAAATCGGTCCTTTCAATAGCGAGCCCAAGCCCAAAGCCTCCGAGAAAGAAAAAGACATTCTTATCTGCGTAGGGCGCACACGCCTCGCCGAGCGCGTTCTTTTCGTAGATCCCAGAAAAAGGAATCACAATGATGGGAAGGAGTGCGGTTACCTCGATCGGCACCGATTCGGTCACCCACCAAAAAGCCATCCATGCAACAAGCCCTGCGATGGCTGATGGCCCTGTTGGCACTCCGCTTCCAAGAAGAAGCCCAGCGACAATACAACCGATCAATGGCCCCGAAGCGACACGTAGTATGGCAATCATCCAACTTTGCTTTGACGGCACACCGCGTGAGTCAACTTGTCACACGATCGCCAGAGAGGAGCGGTAGCAGATCTAGAATACGAGAGGTAGAGTATATTCCAGATCGTAGCCCGCATGCCACTCGGCACGAAATTCTCTCCGTCCTAACGCAGGCGTCCCATGAAGCGATACGCAAAATTTTTGAAGCAGACTTGGTATCTATGGCTGACCTATGCGGTTGTCACAGGCCTGCTCATCGCATTCGTTAGCCCCATCTTCTGGGCCGTCATTCCGATGATGATCGTAAACTTCTTTTACTTCGCACTCGTTCGATATAACGACGACGGCGATTTCATAGGGGCTTGATAGGCCCCATTCGACGAATCGCTCTTTTCGAGTCCACACGAGCCCAACAGTAATAGCCTTAGAGCCTATCCGAAAATCGTCGAAAACCGCGGCTAGCGCCAGAGCGGCTAATGGTTTTCCGAGAGGCTCTTAGTATTCGCTGCCGTCGTATTACTTTCCGCAGACAGACACTTCATTCACGACATCGATACCACGCGTCGCCGATCGGACGGTTTCTTGGGCCAACTGCTTCAAGTAGAAAGAGTCTACCGCGCCCCGCAGACGCATCTGCTCTCCCGATTGCGAGAGTTCCAACCTGCGAAGAGATGGAAACGGACTTTCCATTAACATCCTTTTCGCCTGCCCCAACACATCTTGAAATCCAGAGTCGATCATGGACTCGCTCCTTATTGGTTGAGCTGGTCAATTGCGAGCCGCCATCCCACACGGCTCTCACCGGTTGAACTTATGGGACCAGCGTCAAAAGTCAAGCATTCCGTCGTCAGAATCCGCGAAGTCGGCACAATCGGAACGACCCTTTTTATCGCTAGCAATCGCCATGCCAGCGGTCGCATTTTTCGAAGTCCCCTGGGTTCGGAAACTCTTCTCCAAGTTCAGAACCTAGTGTTCGCAAGCGGAATACCGTTTTCCGTTTTAACCATCACGAAGTCGCCTATCACGATGAATTTGCTGCGTTTCATAACCGTCGAGAATCTTTGCTTGGCTGCGGAAGTCACCGCTGCTTTGCTCCTGATCGCTTTCGCGATTCCCGACCGCAAGAAACCAGCCGCTGCACCCTCTGCCAAGAACGATTCGGAGTCGCAGCGACACCTCGAGACCGCGCGTCGCGCTCACTGCCAAGCGACGATGTACCGCGGAATCGCAACTTTAGCAAAGCGATGCACCGAGGATCCAGCCGAGGGACGATTTGATCTCTACGCCCCTCTCGCTCTTCTGGGCTGGGAAGATCGATTAACCAAGCTAGGGAATCGATCCTTTCTCGACGCTTTCCTTGAAGAATGGCTCGCACTGCCGGAAAGCACTCGACAAGGCTCCTTGTTGACGATGATTGTCGTCGACAAATATTCGGATTTGCTTCGCGAGCAAGGGGCGATGGGAGTCGAGCAATCGCTGCGAAGCCTGGGAGAAAGGATCGCAGAACATTACGAGTCCACCGCGATCATCGGACGCTATCAGCCGGACCGATTTCTGGTGCTGCAATTCGAACGATCCCTTACCGAAGCGCACGAAGACTTTGAGTCGCTGAACAACTCAGCCTCTCATACCTCCGAAGAATCACAAAAATCTCCCCTGAGCGTCTCATGCGTCGCAAGCATCGTCGAACTGGGAGAAGAAGGACAATCCCTCTCCGATTCCTTGGACAAGCTGGATGAAGGTGTCGCCCAAGCCATTGAGACGGGTTCAAATTGCGTTTCTGAGTTCGAAGGAGCTTGGACCAACAAGCGGCCAATCACCGATCATGCTCGCTCCATTCCTCGCGAGTCGGCTACACAAGGATCAGCCGAGGAGTCAGCGAAGCCACCAGAACGTCGACGACTAACCCCCGAAACGACAACGACAGATGGCAACACCACCGAAGAGAGTCCTTCCGCTACTCCCATGGTATCTTCGAACGGCAGCGGATCCAAAACAACCGAACCAACGGATGCACCTGTCTCGATAGCTTCGGTCCAATCGTCGGCCCCTGCGTCGTCAATACCGGAGCCAACCGACGTGTCGGCAGTTGCAAGCAGCGAAGATATCGCCGCCTTGTTCGAGCAAATCAATAAAAAGAAACAAGAATCCTCGAGCGCCGAGCCTTCGAAAACGGCGCCAGCCGCACCGCCCAAGCCAGCAGCTCCCATCGGCGATGATGATGTTGTCGGAGCGGATGATATCGCAGCCCTGTTCGCAGCCAACGCACCGGCCAAGAAACCAGAGCCCAAAGCGGCACCACCCGCACCACCCAAGCCAGCAGCTCCCATCGGCG
>JALOQZ010000299.1 GCA_025459245.1 Pirellula sp. | reverse complement strand
ACCTCGGGGCATACAGTTCGAATCCCGATTCGTGCAGGGGATCTGGAAGCACGTCAGAGCGCTTTGATCTGCTTTGACAACGCGTCCTACCAAGTTCGCTTGCAAGCATCTTTGAATGGCCGCGGTTTGCCTGGATTGAACACCTATATCTACAGCGATCAACGTCAGTGGTACGGTAGCGGCGGCGGGCAGTCGTCTTACTTGACTCTGATTTCCCAGGAGACCTCGCGCCTTTCAGGTCCGCGCCGAAATGCCTTTCAATCGATTGAGAAACTGAACGATCAATCCAAATCCGGCAATTGGTACCGAGCTGAACAATTCATCTCGCAAACAGAAACGGGATTCGGAATCATTGAGAGATTGCCAAAGAATTGGCTCGAACTCTCTCACTTCTCGGCAATCCAAATCGATGGAAATGACTTTTTAGAACTTTCGGAGGATGCCAACCGAGTCTTAATGCAGTACGTTCGCGCCGGTGGGCATCTTGCTATTCAGCGTGTCGACCAACCGGCACGACTCTGGTCGAAGCTCTTGGACATGGGTACACCACGCTATACTCTCGTTCCCAACAATGTGAATTTCAACGCGGCCAA
This sequence comes from Pirellula sp., assembly GCA_025459245.1. Taxonomy (GTDB): domain Bacteria; phylum Planctomycetota; class Planctomycetia; order Pirellulales; family Pirellulaceae; genus JBKCUI01. Next base: position 4,369 of record JALOQZ010000299.1, on the reverse strand, counting down.
AACCCAAAACGATCCTTCCCTTCAAACGGTAGCCAAGTTTCGTGTAACCGACTTTGTCTTTGAGAATGGTGACTTACTAACAGAGACGCCATGGGATGATTTCATCCAAATCTTGATGGATGAGGAGATCCAAGTCAGCACGGGGAATTATCGCGCCAACTCAACCAGGAACTTTTCTCCGGGCTATGGAATGGGCACCCCGCTGAGTATGCCTCTCGAAAAGCTAAACGGTTCTCTCCATGAATTGCTGCTAGGGCTTTTGGACCAGCAAGCCAACTTCGCGAATGCGTGGAGCGAGCAACTCACTCAGTGGCACCGATTGTCGTTTGAGAACAAAGAGGCGGCGCAGGAAAGCATGTCTGATGAATTGCTTGCGTCCACTCCAGCCAAAGACTATGAAGCAGCGATTGGCTTGGGAAAAGTCCATATCTCCTACGATCGAACGCTTCGAGATATCCAGATCGTCGACGATGGCACATCCAACAAGACCGTTCGATTCGTAAATGGTTTTGGTGCTGCGTATTGGGAGTGGCTAATTCCGAGCGTTGGTAAAACGCCGGTATGGAGTTTTCTCCTGTTCGTGCTTGTGTTTGTCGGGCTTATTGCACCTGCACTTATCGTGTGGACAAACCGAACCGGACGACGCGTTTGGCTAATCCTTTGGATGCCTTGCCTCGCTCTTGGTGCGACCACAACTTTGTTCGTGTTCGGCATCGTGAAAGACGGTTTCACCTCCGTTTCGCGAATTCGATCCCTCACCATGCTCGACCGGGAAGGCAACGGAGTGGCGTGGTCAAGGCAAACGTATTTCTCCGCGTATTTGCCGCCTGAAGGCATCCGATTGAGCAATCAAGCCATGGTGACGCGATTGCTGCCCAACAACGATCGAAAGAGTGTTCAGCAATGGACTCGTGAGGAGGAGGATCGAGTCGTCTTCGCCGGTATTCTTCCTGCCCGAATTCAATCGCAGTTTATGATCACGCATCCGGTTTCCAATCTGCGTGTTGTCGAAAAAAGAACTGACGCGGCAGGTACCGCAATTCCTGCCGTTGTGAACCGTAGCTCGTCGAAATGGCAACTGGGGGTGTTTGTCGATCAGCAAGGCACCTTTTTTATCACTGAAAATGTGGGGCCCGACCAAGAAGCAACACTTGCTACTATCGACCCGGTGGATGCAGCCAAGAAACTAAAGGCCGCGTATAACGCCACTCCACTAGTGGCCCCCGTCGATGCACCGCTCGAAGATCAACGGACGTTGGCAGACTCGTTTTGGGGCCGCAGTTACTACAACACGATCACCCCTCAAGAAGCGAGGCTGGAAGAGACTGCTTGGCTATTGATGCTGGGCGATCCTAACGGTCGAAGAGTACCGACGATGCAGCCACCTCCCGGATCCTATTTCTTGTTCGTCGAAAGCGCGCCTCACTTAGAGAAGTGTCTGCCCAACGCGACCGAAACATCGAGTTTGCATGCCCTCACAGGCTACTGGTGATAGCGAGATCCATCGTTTAGAGGATCTACTTTGTGCGCCACCACATCTCCTTGGAGATCCCAAGCCGCATCGCAGTGGCGTCGATTTCCTTTGCAAATCGCAATGCATCGACGTAGTAGCCGGCTGTCGGACGAATCGGCATCTGCGACTCTTGCTCCCAATAAGCGTTAAGACTTGCCATGGCGCATTCGCGGATCCACTTCGCAATAACGCTCGCAGCTCCCGAGGGAATTAGTGAATCGCCACCCACACGAAAAGAAAAGTGGACGTCATAGTCGCTCCATCGAGCTCGATACGCGGAAATCTTCGGTCCCTCGCAATCGGTTTCTACCCAGACGCCATCAAACGCATTCATCAACATGGCTTGGTAACGATTTCGGCCGCCATGCTTATCGAAAAACATCTCGATGCACTTAGGTTGCAATGGTTCCCTTGAAAATTGTCCGTGTAGATCAACTGCGACCATCCCGACATGATTCGCAATCGACTTGGAAAGTGCGAGCGACAGATCGCTTAGCACAGTTGACTTGTTTCCTGACTTCGAGACCATCCGATTGAACTCCGGTTCGTCGATGCATCGAGCTTGTACAGCAAGCAGTTTGACGCCGGACTTTTCCAATCGTTCGGAAATCTTGGGGCCGATAACTGCTAATACCGATTCAATAGCTTTGGGCCCCGAGTGAGAATCATCGACATCTCCGAGATAGCGATGGGTTGGCAAGCGTGATACGTCCGTGAGTGCTCGATACCAAGGAACCGATTGCAGTCGCGACCAATCTTCGTCAAGCAGCCCTTTCATGGAGGCTCCCGTCGACTCATCGCGACTGGATTCTCGGAGGAGCCATTGAGCGGCGAGAGACAAGCTAGGCCAGCCGTATTTGCCAACCAGGATTTTCTTCGAGTCCCCGATGCTGAGAAAGTTGCCTCGCGGCAACGCAGGCTTGGGCTGGAAGCAATCGGCGAATTCCTCCGTCATTTGTTCGGTGGAAAGAGCGTTGGGAACCCACCAAGCGGTGGCGGCGATGACGAGCGGACCCATGCTCGGTCCATACCCAGCTTCATCGACCCCGATCACGATTCGGCCGTCCATTGAGTTCATGAACTCAGCAATTTACCGTAGGGATCGGATTGCCATATTTTTCCCGACTCCAATTCCATCGCGGTGAGCCATTTGCCGCCGTAGCAGTAGGTATCGATGCAAACCAAGTGCGGAACTTCGAAAATCCTTCCCTCGCGATCATGAGTGTGGCCCACGACAGCTCGCTTGCCTGACATATGCGGACCGGGGACCTCTTGCGTTAATTTCACCCAACGCAGCAAGTCATCTGGTTGCTCGTCCAAAGGGAGATCGGGATCGTAATTGGCGTGTACTACAAAATGCGTATCGTTTTCGAAATAGTTAGGCAAGTTATCCAAGAACTCGCGATGGGCTCGGGGGACACAATTCAAGTCGCCGACGAAGCCATAGGAGTCCATCGTTTGAACCCCACCGTGATTTAACCAATGAAACGGTGGCGTATCTCCTCGCAGCACCTCCAACATCATGTCTTCATGGTTCCCTCGCAACGCGACGAGATTGCACGTCCCCCGCAGTTCAAGCAATCGATCGATCACCCCTTTGGAATTCGGCCCGCGATCGACATAATCACCTACGGTAACAATCGTATCGGTCGCGGATGGCGCGACGGCATCAATGATCGAGTTGAGCGCGTCCAAGCAACCGTGAATATCTCCAATAACAACCGTTCTTCCCATTTGTCGACACATCCCTATGCTTGATGGTTTCTACCTTCACCAGCATATTCGGTAATCTGCAGTGGGAACATGCCAAATAGCCGACCCACATGACTATGGAAACTCCTGCGACACCTCCCCAGCATTCCACCCAGCTTCGTGTGCGATATTGCGAAATCGACGGGCAAGGCCGAGTGCACAACTCGCAGTATCTGAATTACTTCGAACGCGGGCGGGTTGAAATGCTACGGAGCTTCGGCATTTCCTACAAAGAAATCGAAAAGACGGGCTTGATGCTGGTCGTCAAAACGATGCATGTCGAGTTTCACTCCCCCGCTGAATTCGATGAAGAACTAGAATTGATCACTTCATTGAACCATTGCTACGGAGCAAGAATTGACCATGGATATAAAATCATCCGCCCCCATCATTCCGAGCTTGCCAGCTCCATCGGACCAATTGTGGTTACGGGTGCAAGCAGCATCGCTTGCGTCGACCGGACCGGGAAAGTCCGACGACTCCCCAAGGAGATGCAGCTCTTTCGCGGAGGTTTCGACAGCTAGCCAAGTCGCAGCGATGCGGCGTTTTTTCGAGATCCTGTGCTTCTTGCTCGCGATTGCGTCGCCACTTTTCTTCCATTCAAAGCGGGCTTATTGCCAACGCAATGCAGCCGAGTCGTATCAGTCCACTACGGAGGCTTGGCAACGGTCCAATAGCGAGCGTCTCAAAGGCCCAAATGGATGGCTTGCACTCACAGCACACCTCTGGCTGGACAGTCATTGGCTCGACATCGGGAGCGATCCCGCGCTGGCTGGGAATCTCGGTGCCAACGCGCCAGCAGGCTTGCGTCTTCAAGCCAATGGGAAGGGTAATGAAGTTCGCGTGAAGATGCTATCGGGCCACTCGCTGGCACTGCAATCGCCTGACTCCCCTCCCAACGCGGCTGCGAATCGCAGTTCGGTCGACGAAGAGCAATCAATCACCTTGAAAGTACCCTTGGGGCTCGATGCAGATTGCCCCGACAAACTACTTCTTGCCAATCGGTATGTGCTTCAAGCGGTTCGACGGAACGGTCGGCTGGCACTGCGAATTCGCGATCCTGAATCCTCGGCGATCAAGGAGTTTCCGGGCAAGTTTTGGTTC
>JALOQZ010000298.1 GCA_025459245.1 Pirellula sp. | reverse complement strand
ATCCGTCGAGCGAACAACGGAAGTTGTGGAACGCGTTGTGAATATCATTAAGCAGCAGCGAGGCGTTGCTCACGCCGTTTCGTATGCCGGCTACTCAGGGACCACTCGGAGCAACAGTTCTAACTATGGGTCCATCTTTATTATTCCGGAACCCTTTGAAGAAAGACGCAAACACGGTCCTCACGCCGATGTGATTCAGAGGGAGCTTCAGGAGAAGTTATCGAAGATTACCGATGCAACGGTCTTTGTTATCAACCCTCCCCCGGTGAGAGGGCTTGGTACGGCGGGCGGTTTTAAGTTCCTTGTTCAAGATCGCATGGGGTACGGGTATCGGGAGCTTCAAAAGGCGACAGATGACTTGATCTTTGCCTGCAATGCAGATCCAAAGCTGTCGAATGTATTCACAACTTTTCGCGCGACAACGCCTCAGCTCTATGCGGATGTCGATCGCACGAAAGCCAGTATGCTCAATGTTCCTATTTCCAATATTTTTGAAGCGTTGCAAATCAACTTGGGTTCTGCCTACGTAAATGATTTCAATATGTTCGGAAGGACTTTCCAGGTGAGAGCCCAATCGGAAGGTGAATTCAGGCAGTTCTCGGATGACATTACACGATTCCGTGTACGCAGTCGTGAAGGAAGTATGGTTCCGTTGGGATCACTCCTCGATGTAGAGTGGCGAAGTGGTACGGATCGAGTGGTACGTTACAACATGTATCCTGCTGCTGAGGTCCAAGGTGACGCGGCCATTGGAAAGAGTTCAGGTGAAGCGATTCAGGCCGTCGAGCGCATTGCGAGCGAAGTGTTGCCGCAAGGAATGAGAATCGAGTGGACCGACATTGCGTACCAAGAGCAGCTGGCGGGGAATACGGCGATCTATATTTTCCCTCTCTGCGTGTTGTTTGTATTCCTGGTCCATTCTGCGGAGTACGAGAGCTGGCTACTACCGTTGGCCATTATTCTGATCGCCCCCATTTGCTTGCCCTTCGCTTTGATGGGGCTTCAAACGAGAGGGATGGACAACAACTTGATCGCTCAAATCGGCTTTATTGTCTTGATTGGCTTGGCCGCGAAGAATGCGGTTCTGATCGTCGAATTTGCTAAGCAATTGGAAGAAGAGGGCAAAGATAAGTATTCTGCTGCCGCGGAAGCATGCCGGCTTCGTTTAAGGCCCATTGTGATGACGTCATTAGCGTTCATCCTGGGGGTTTTGCCGATGGTCAAGGCGACGGGGGCAGGGGCTGAGATGCGTCAGGTATTGGGGACAGCTGTTTTTGCTGGAATGAGTGGAGTTACGTTGGTGGGATTGTTTCTCACACCGACCTTCTATGTTTTGCTTCGCAGCTTGGTCGCAGACCGCCACGCGAGTTCTTGATCCCCCCAACAGTCCAGTGCAGATTGGGTTGTTTCAAGCGAATTGGCGATCCACTGCACGCTTTTCATCTTTCAGTGCTGCGGGGCAATTCGTCCTCAATACCGTGCTCGGTTCTGTCGGTCGAAAGATTCAACCTTCTTTTGAGGGCTGAACCGGCTGATCGGACGAGAATCCTCGATTAGGTTCTTGAATGACAGCTGGGGTGCAATGACAATGCAACGATTCTCTCCAATGCAGTTTTCTACCGTGATATACAGGACTCCTATTTATGCGTTGGCGTGCTAACAGACTTCTCTTAGCCTTGACGATTTTCTCGGTCGGTGGCCAGTTGCTACCTTGCGATGTGCTCGCGCGAGCTCAGGAAACGACCCCGGCTCCCAAGACCGAAGCTACCGAAAAACCGGATGCTCCCCCCGCCCCTACCGAGCCTGCACCCGCTGAGCCTTCCAGTGGCGAACCAGCGAAGCCGCAAACTCAGGAGCCTCCACCCGCAGCGTCCGAGCCGGCTCCGACTCGCGAAAGACCAAACCGCGGACCTGGGCGTCCGACCGATGCACCACGGGGACGCGGTTCGGGAGCTCGCCCTACCGAAGGAGGGACCGAGCAATCCTCTAAAGAGCAAGCCCAACCGGCATCGCGCGGGACCGAGTCGCCTGACTCAAGACTGGAGCGAATTGAAAAACAATTGCTTGAGATCACCAAGTCGCTTCAAGGCATACAAAAAGAAGCACCGAAGTCTGCTGATGTTCCAAAGACGGATAAGCCGTCCGACTCGTCCGCATCGGCTGCTCCAGAGGAAAAGAAAAGTTGGGATGGAGTTCTCTCGAAGGAATGGTTGAAAGGAATTCGGTGGCGCAATGTAGGTCCGGCCAACATGGGGGGCCGTATCGTCGATCTTGCCATCAACGAAAACTCGCCGTCCACTTGGTGGGCTGCCACCGCATCAGGGGGTTTGCTAAAGACAACGAACAATGGCATCTCGTTTGAGATGCAATTTGATCGCGAGTCCACGGTGTCGATCGGAGCGGTTGCTGTTTCGAAGAGCAATCCCGACATCTTGTGGGTGGGGACGGGCGAGAATAATCCTCGCAACTCGGTCTCCTATGGGGATGGCGTCTACAAGTCGACCGACGGTGGAAAGACTTGGAAGAACATGGGACTCAAGAAGACGTTTCAGATCGGTGAGATTGTCATTCATCCCACGGATCCTAATACCGTCTATGTGGGAGCGCTCGGGCGCCTCTATGGCACCAATGAAGAACGCGGTGTCTACAAAACCACCGACGGTGGAGAGACATGGGAACGCTGTTTCTATTTGGATGATCGTACGGGTGTCATCGAGATGCAAATGCATCCTACGGACCCGAATACTCTGATCGTTACCGCATGGGAGCGACTGAGAGACGGGTTCGATAGCTGGCCGGGTAACGAAGTCCCGATCCCTGAAGGTTACGATGGATACGATCCAATCCGGAAATGGGGGCCTGCCAGCGGCATTTACAAAACGACGGATGCAGGAAAGAACTGGAAGAAGCTAACCAAAGGGCTACCTACAGGGCAACTAGGTCGGATCGGAATCGATTGGTATCGAAAAGATCCGAACATTCTCTTTGCTATTGTCGACTCAGAAAACATCGGAAAAGGTCCGCAGCCCTTGAGTGTCAACTGGGGCGCCGTGGGCGCGGATGTCGATGGCAAAATCATAGTTACGCAGATATACCCCAAGAGCCCGGCTGAAGTTGGTGGATTGAAAGTGGGCGACGTTGTTCTCTCCATCGGCGAACAGCAGTTGAAGTCCTTTGACGAAATCCTGGACGATCTTCGCAAGAAGAAGGGGGGGGATACCCTTTCCCTCACGATCCAGCGAGGAGATGAGAAGAAGACATTAGAAATCAAATTGACGGCTCGAAGCGGTCGAGCTGGAGCGACATCTCAACAAGGAGTTTGGTTCGGCGGTATTGGTGAAGATGTCGATCAAGGAGTGAAGCTCACCCAAGTGAATCCAGAGAGCCCGGCAGGGAAGGCTTCTTTGCAAACCGACGACATTCTCGTTGAGTTCGATGGTCAGCCAGCAAAGGCTTGGGCAGATGTCGTTAGCACCGTTACCTCGAAAAAAGCGGGCGACAAGGTAAAGGTAAAGCTGTTGCGAGGGGATGAGACCAAAGAGCTCGAAATGACTTTGGAAAACCGTCCCACACCTCCCGGTGCGCAACAACCAGCTGCACCGGCAAGGACTTATGTTGGCTTCCAAGGATCCAATGCAGAAAAGGGTGGTGCGCTGCTCACCGAGATAACTGCCGATAGTCCCGCCGAAAAGGCAGGCTTGATGAAGGGTGATGTTGTGAAGTCGGTAAACAAGAAGAGCGTCAGCTCTTATCGCGATCTCACGGCGATCCTGGCTACATTGAACGTCGGCGATAAAGTGATCTTCGAAGTATCTCGCGCTACGGAAGTAAAAGAGATCGAGGTGATCGCTGCAGAACGTCCCGCTCCTATCCGCCCCTACACAGCATCGCTTGGAGGGCAAGCGGCAAACGTTCAAGATCAGCAGGGAGCGAAAGGATATGAGTATGGCGGCGTTTACAAGTCGACCGATGGTGGGGAGTCGTGGACTCGCCTCAACAGCGTCCACTCACGACCGATGTATTTCAGTGTGATCCGCGTTGATCCAAACGACGATCAAAAGATCTATTTGCTCGGCGTCGGGCAATTCAAATCCGTTGACGGCGGCGTTACCTTTGACGAGAGCCTGGGTCGTTCTGTTCACGCAGATGGTCACGCTCTTTGGGTCGATCCTAAAGATGGCAAACATATGATCATCGGTGTCGACGGCGGGGTATACGTCACTTATGACCAAGGCCGCGCATGGGATCACTTGAATACGCTTCCAATCGGGCAGTTCTATCACGTTGCGATTTCGCCCAAGTACCCTTACTACTTGTACGGCGGTCTACAAGACAATGGAACGTGGGGAGGCCCAGCCTTTTCCTTGTCCGGTCAAGGACCTGTGAATGAAGATTGGCTTTCGGTCGTGTCGCGGTAGGTGATTTCGTAACGCGCCGAGGTATGGGTGGCTGGACCAATAAAAAAATCATTGAAAGCCAGCAAACGCTGCCCATCGTTCAGTTTCACTTCGCCCATCGTTACCAACTTAGCGGCAAAGTGCCTACTCATCACCCGCTGCAAGGCACTCTCAAAGGTCTGGCTTTGGAAAGGAAGTAAGATGCCGTCAAAGCGCACCGGGTCAGGATTGACCCCAAGAATGGGCAATCGGTTGGTGTATTTGGCGGTATTGGCCACCAAACCATCTTGCCCAATCACCACCACAATATCTTCGTCGTCGAACAGGTAAGAAGGCAGGAAATCACTTTCTAAAATTTTGGTTTTAGCATAGCGTTGGGCTACGTGCAGTACGTGCTCGAACACGCGGTAAAACGTATCGTGTTCACGCTGAAAGTCGTTAAATTCGCCTGAGCCTACTTGGTTTTTGCGACTGGCGCGTTTTTTACTGAACGATTGTTGGGCTTTTTCGGTCAAAAAACCGGCTTTCGCCGAAACATTTTCAATTTGCCGCTCAATGAAAAACGAAGCTTGGCTTACTGTGTTGAACTGCTCGGTGAGGCGCTCTAAGCGGGT
>JALOQZ010000297.1 GCA_025459245.1 Pirellula sp. | reverse complement strand
TGGAAGAGCTTGGGGCAGACGCTGCAAGATCTAAAGATCATCGACGCCGCGGTCGCGAAGCCCGATGCTGCTTACACGACCGAATTTCTGAAACCGTAGTTGGCAACGTGGAAAAGCATTGCCAGCGACGAGGCGCTACTTTGTCGTCAATTCAAAAGCTGGGAGATCGGTCGTTGAACTCGTGATCTCCGCCTTAAGCCCGCTCTTGGCCTTGTTCTCATACTTGCCCTTCAATAGATCTGGTGGGTCGTTGAACATACCCGTCATCTTCTGAGCGTCCGTTGGCTTGACCTTGGGATCGGGCCAGCGGATGGTGACTTGATAGGTTCCCGCGGGAATACCCGGGGCCATGTCAGTGATAACAGAGAACTTTCCGTCTGGGCCACAATTCGCCGTCGAAATGGGCGCATCGGGCGAAGCAGGGAAGAACATAACCACAGCTCCCTCCGCCGGATTGCCATCTACCTTTACGACTCCGGTGACTGGGAGCAGTTTCTTTCCGTCTCCGCAACCGATCATGAAACACAAACAACCAAAGAGCGACCAAATAGCAAATTGTTTTGTCGACATAAATTCCTTGCTTTGCTGTTATCAAACGTGTTTGGGGCAATAACGAGTTCGAAGAAAAGAGGCCAAGCAATATTGCTTGGCCCACTCATCATGTTCACTGTCAGCGACAGGACAAACTACTGATCTTCCGCAACGGATTCAGCACCATTGCGAGTAATCAGAGCAATCAATACCGGGGAGTTCAAGTTTTGGCTCAAGAATCCTACTGATCCATCCCCTCGCACAATCTGAATCCCACCCGTATGGAAGGAATAAGGATTGTCTTCGTTGTAGACATTGATGGCCGTACACCCCGCTTGTGTTGGAGCAGTAATGTCTGCACCGCTTAGCCCTCGAATTTCTCTGGCGATGTTCACATCACCGTAGAACGAGTTAAGCCCCAGCCCCCCGTCGAGAAGCGTGCTTCCAGGGAACGGTCGACCTCGGAAAAATCGCTTCTGCTTACCCGCTTGCTCCACGAAGCAAATCGTGTTGGAGAGCCCGTCGCTTACTTCGCCGAACTTGACCGTGTTCTTCAACTCCGTATTTCCGTTTGGAACGGACATCATTGCGTTGTGGGTCGTCGAGTTCGGCAATCCCGCGCAGACGTTTAGCGAACCACGAATAGCTCGGATGGGTGTGTAGTCCGTTCGAGGCAGGATATAGGGGGTACCTGCTGGCAACGGGAGACCTACTTGCGTCAAATAAGGTCCGTAGTCGGAAGGCACATCCGGTGTGGATGGGCAGATGAAAACAGGCACTCGAGCGAAGGCTTGGGCAGGAGCGGTTCCGAGCGGAGCTGGCATGTTGATTGGATCGAGATACGATCGCCGTAGATCAAACAATTGAACAATGTTATTCCCTTCCATGTAAGGAAGGAGTTGAAAGAGGACCCCAAACGTCGCTCGATCACCAAACGGATTACCTGGTGAAGTTGGATACTGCGCGGCGGGGATGACTTTCCCCCAAGCCGGAATGTATTTGTAGGCGGACTCATGATTATGAATCGCCAGCCCCAACTGCTTCAAATTGTTGGAGCAACTCATCCGCCGAGCGGCTTCACGCGCAGCTTGGACTGCAGGTAAGAGCAGTCCGACCAAGATGCCGATAATGGCGATCACAACCAGCAGTTCGACGAGGGTGAAACCTCGCATGCGCATCGTCTTCTTCATAACCCCGACCTCATTTTAAAAATTCTTTAATGACTTATTTACAGATGAATGGTGACCGGCTCATTGCTCTTATTTCCCAGTACGTTCTTTAGCGGCGTTCAGTTCCGGTTCGTACCCAACTTTTGTTAGATCGACGCCCTTATAAGGCCGATCGTCAGGGGAAATGCGAACGGCTGTTGTTACCACCAGCGGAAAAGATGTTCCGACATCGTAGGTGAGCTCGACAAAGGTCGCTGTCCAACCTGGCTTCGCCTCCGCCTTGGGAGCAACGTAAACTCCCGGGCTCACTTCCGACAAAGGAGTGCTAGTAAATGCGGGGCCGATCGTTTGCAAGCGGAAGTCGCGAGCCTTCGGATTGTTGGCTTGCCACATGAGCACCTTGCTAGGCTTAGACTTCGTTGTCACCCGAATCGTTCCATCTTCGTCAAAAGTCCAACCATACTCTGGGCGAGGCTTGCCCGATGCGATGAGTTGGTAGAAGCTAGCAATGCTTTGAACAGCATCGGTGTTCTTCAACCCGTGGTCGGCGTTCGGCACGTACCGAATCAGCTTTTCACCTTGCAACTGATCGTAATAGAACTGCGACGAGTCCGGTACAAAGAACTGATCGCCGCTTCCATTGACGATGTACTTTGGCATCGTAAGCCGGCCGCGATAATAATACGGATCCACGATCGAATAGAGCTCTTTCAATCTTGGATGATCGAATCGCTGCATGATCTTGTGTTGGTAATAGTTTCCGATGGCTTCGGACCAGAAACCGTACACCTCCGCATGGTGACGCAGAGATGGGTCGACATTCACGACGTCGATCACGATGGGAACAACGGCTTCGACGCGATTATCGGCAGCACCTGTCATCCAAGTCGTCCAGCCTCGCTTGGACCCACCTGCGACGACAAACTTCGATATCTTGTTCTTTCCGCCCGCATCCGAGGCAGCGTATTCCGTCATGCAGTCCATCGCACGAACGGCGCTCTTCACCATCGGCAGCCGCGGCAGCCAAGTCGCATCACCGGACTCGAGGAACTGCGACCAAGCGTAGCCGATCAAGTCATCTTCTACACGAGGCTGTCCATCTCCGTGGAACACCAGCGGTTGATTGGGAACGTTCTTTAGTTCCGCTACGATACCCCCGGTCGCAAGTGCAATCTGACCCGTGATCGCATCCGGCCCCGCTGGTTTTTTGCTGTTGTGGCTTCCTCCGCCGATCATCAAGAAAGCGCGATCGGAAGTCACCTTGGGCGGCACGGTCACCACTAGCCAGTGCTCCCAGACTGGCCGATCGACATCTTTCTCGGTTCGCCATGTCTGCGATTTGAGTTTGATGATGGCCGTTTTGAATCCGGCATTATCGACCGTTTCTTCCACCTTCCATTCATAGGTGCTGTCGGGTTTGGCGACATAATCATCGAGCGCTGTTCGTTGACTTCCGACAGGTGGCTCCGCTAAGAGTGTTGCTGTCGAAAGGAACGAGGGAGTAACGGGTGTCCCAAGCAAGCTAAAAACGAAACCGAGTGCTAGCAACTTTTTTTGCATGCAGCAATTCTCCGGGGTTTGGAAAAAGACAAAGTGAGAAGCGGGGAGGAAGCGGGCTGGGCGAAGCACATCTTTTACCATTTCTTCACCATAACGCCCCACCATTTGCAATTCCACTAGGGTACGCTTAATTCTTGACGAAGATTCACAGCCCTCCACTTGATTGAATTACTCAACACACAAAGAGGACCTCTATGACACGACATGCTTTTGAGAAAGCAATTCGATACGCACAAGATCGCCGAGCCTTCTTGCTTTCCGGTGGTTCGCTTGCCGTGCTGCCTTGGGTGGGACAAATTGGGCTTGGCCAAACAGTCGCCAACCCTGTCTTTCAAAAGGATCCTTTCCAGCTCGGCATCGCGTCCGGGGATCCGAGCCCAGACGGATTCGTGCTCTGGACTCGACTGTCGATGGACCCTGTCGCCGCGAATGGCGGAATGGATGAACGCGACTACGAAGTGACTTGGGAACTAAGCGACGACGAATCGTTTGCCAAGGTGCTTCGTTCCGGGAAAGCAAAAGCAACCGCGAAGCTTGGACATTCGGTGCACGTCGAGGTCGATGGATTGGCACCGGATCGTTGGTACTGGTATCGCTTTCAATGCGGCGACGCCATTACGAAGGTCGGGCGAGCCAGAACAACACCTAGCACCGATGCAATGCCCGATTCACTTCGATTTGCATTCGCCTCTTGCCAGCACTTCGAGACAGGCTATTACACGGCCTACGAACACATGTGCCAGGAGCCTCTCGATTTGATCCTCCATCTTGGTGATTACATCTACGAGGGGGCGGGCAAAGAAGATCGCCTTCGCGTGCATGCGGGTCCCGAGATTATGTCTCTCGCAGATTATCGAACGCGTCATGCGCAATACAAATCCGATCCTCATCTCCAAGCCGCCCACGCGTTGGCACCTTGGCTCGTCGTCTGGGACGATCACGAGTTCGACAACAACTACGCTAACTTGATCTCCGAAGAAAAGGGAATCGATCCTGCGAAGTTTTCATTGCGAAGAGCCGATGCCTACCAAGCCTACTATGAGAACATGCCACTGCGTGCGTCATCAATGCCAAAAGGCCCCGATATGCAGCTCTTCCGACGAGTGTCATTCGGTAGACTGGCCCAGTTCGACATGCTCGACACCCGGCAATACCGAACGGATCAACCCAACGGGGACGGCAGCAAACCGATCACCCCCGAGGTGCTTGATCCGAAGGCCACAATTCTCGGCAATGCCCAAGAAAAATGGCTCATCGATGGCTTGGCAAAATCCAATGCGAGATGGAATATCTTGGGCCAACAAGTCATGATGGCTCGCGCGGACCGAGCTCCAGGCGACGATCGCAAGTTCAGTATGGACCAATGGTCTGGCTACGATGCGTCTCGGACTCGTTTGCTGCAATCGATCGCGGATCTGAAGCGGACAGGAACCGTGGTACTCACCGGCGACATCCACAACAACTGGGCGAACCATCTCCATGTCGACTTCGACAAACCCAACAGTCCTATCGTTGCGACCGAATTGGTTGGTACCTCTATCTCCTCCGGTGGCAATGGAGTTGATAAACCGAAGTATCTAGAAACGCTGCTTGCAGAGAATCCCTTCGTCAAGTTCCACAACGCCGAACGAGGCTACGTGAGCTGCACGGTCACCCCTAGCGATTGGAAAGCGGAATACCAAACCGTCGCTTTTGTGGACAAACCAGGTGCACCGAAGCAAACCCGCGCCACATTCCACATCGATCCAACTCGCCCTGGGTT
>JALOQZ010000296.1 GCA_025459245.1 Pirellula sp. | reverse complement strand
AAAGTCTTTCATCGCATCGAGCGGCAGCTCCAGTTCCCCTTTGGCATCCAGCTTGAGATTGCCGGCCAAGTAACTTGGATGCTTGAGAAACTCGTATTCCGCGATTCGTCCTCCGGCAATCGCCCCCGAAGCTTGCTTCCTCGGGTCTTCGGCAGCGATTTGCGGAGACGGCGGAGCGAGCGAAGGCAATTCTTGGCCAGCCTCGGCCAACTGCATTTCGTTAACCGTCTTTGTCAACTCCCAAGGTTGCAAGAGCATGCTTGGGGTTGGAAGCAGAGTACCTGGATAGAGCTTGGAATTTCTGCGATCCAAGACGTACTGATACTCTTCATCGAGTTTGAGGGAGGAAAGAAAAAGGCTCGTTACGTAGGGCACAACCTGCGATCGCGGGCTCGTTCCGATGCGGCGAAGGGATGCAAGCGGGCTTGAAGAAGGAAGATATGTCGTAGCCAGGATATGAACTCGAGCCGCTGGGGTCGCATTCTCGACGCGAATTCGTACTCGCTCTTTCTCTATCGATGGTGGTTGGATACAAGTCAGTTTGGAGGTAGTTGATTCTGCGATCCATTCGGACGATGCGACAACACCATCCTCAACCATGGATCGGCTTACAGTGATCTCTACCGACTGCTTCCCGATGTGATCGGTGAGCAAATAGCGACCTGGTCTCATTCCTTTTCCGATCAGCTTGTTTCCGTCGACAGACAAATTCTCCGTTGCATGCCGAATCGATTGCCCCTGCCGAATCTCTCTCAGTTCAAACCTCGGGACCTTCGACTCTCGAACGGGCTCCGCCGGTAGCTCGGATACCAGCGGTAACTCAAAGTTGTCTTGTGCTGAGAGATGCAGCTTGGATGGCCAATCGGGTGCGATCGGTCCGATTGGGAAGGTACGAATTTCCATCCCAGGCATAACGACTTGAATCGACGTCACATTGGGAAGCATTCCCAAACGAACTATCCCATTCTCATCGGTCGCTACCCGGAAATGCACAGGCTGCGAGATCCCGGTTTGCTTGCAAGTTACATCGAGTGGCTGGCGGCCGATCGGTTCACCATTTCGACCTTTTACCTCCAGTACAAACCCATCAGGCGTTTTGCGAACGAAGGAATCCGCAATTTGTGCGAGGTCCGACGTTTGATTGACCAACACCTCCATTCGGTCGGATACGTCTTGGTAGGTATCATTCGAAAGCTTTTTGATTCGCCCCCTCAATTCCAATTCCACCTTTGCCAACCGAGGCGGAATCATGAGGGAAGGAAGCCACTCTTCATCGTTTGAAAGTTGAGGGACGACCAAGTCTTGAACCGATTCAATGCCATCTTGGTCGGTCGAGCGAATGACCAATCGGACTTGTTCAAGCTGCGAAGCAGTCGACAGTTGCCCATTGCAATAGAGCGTCGGGCGTATAGCGAGTCGCGGTTTCGCACCGGTCAGCATTTGCTGGGGATCCCCGAGCAGTGCACAACGAAGCGTATAGGACTCGGCTGCATGTCGAAACGACTCGCGAGTCGCAAAATCCCCCCTCGATAAAATGATCTGCTCCATCTTATCTTCGTTCGAGAAAGGGATCACGATACTGCCATCTTTCTCGGGTACGAATTCGCGTTCTCCGAACCATGCGGTTGCCGTGGGAGCATGCTTCCCGTCTTGATCGTAAATCCTGACAACATGCCCTAAATCACTTGAGGAATGCAGACCATACAATCCCCCTTTTTGAATCAAGGCTCGGCAGCGACGTCCCGAAGCGAGTAGATCGACAGCCCATAAACCCTCCCCTTCCAATTCTGGTAGAAGAATTTCTTCTCGGTGCAGTCGGTCGCTAGGTTCGGTGTAGCTCAAGGACTTTTCTGCATTCGGTGCCAATCCATCCAGCTCGATACCAGCATGTACACCCTCTGGAGTTCGGGTGAGTATCTCTTTTGCATTCAGCTTGTAGATCTTGACGGTGACTTTGGGCGTATTCTTAAACCAAACGCTGAGCCGAACTTGATCCGGACCTCGATAGACATTCTGATTGTTGGGTGCGAAATAGAGTTCGATTTTGTTTTGGAGTTCACGCTGTTGCGACGGTGTGAATTTGGCGTAATGAGCCTTGCTATCTCCCATTCCGAATAGGATCGATGTTCGCGCATGGATCGTTTGGAGGTAATCGCGGTCCAGCCATTCTGAAAACCTCTCAATCGGCTCACCCTTTCGGAAGAATTGCTGCAGATAACGTTCGATGAGAGAGATGTCCTCTCCGATAGGTGGGAGAGCGCACGTATCGCGGAAATCCGTGTCGAATCGAATCGGATTGGCGCTCTGGTTCTGCTCTCGTAAACCCACCCTGCAGATAGGCCTTGTGTTGGGAAGCGACAAGTAGACTAGAAAGCGTTCGATATCAAATTTTTCTGACTGTTCGTCCAAGAGCAATTGCTGATAGAGAACGTTGGCTTTGAGGCTGTTTTGCGAGGGAGGTAGTTTAGAGACAAAGCTCCAGAGCTCCTGGAGATGCTTGCTTCGAACCGCGGGGTTGTCCAAGGATTCGTAGTCGATCGGACGTATAGAGCGCAAGCGTGCATCTACGAATGCTGAGGATTCCTTTAGATTGGGGACCGATTTTAAAAGCGCATCTAGTTGTTCAGCGCTAAGCAAGCGATGGATTGAAGCCCATCCAAAGCCGTTCGACTGTGGGTGCTGCAATTCCTCTGCAATGATTTCGATGAGACCGGGAATATCTGTTCTCTGCACTGCACCGATCCACTCGACTTTGTCTGTTCGCGATTGAAGCAGTCCCAAAGAGAGAAGCGGAGATGGATCTTCGATATGGGTGTAGCGGCTTTCTCGATAGAATCGCTTCAATCGTTCGGAAAGTTGCAACTCGGTTTCGTTCAATGCAGTCGCAAGCTTGGCCGCTTCATCCTTTTGTGGAGCGGGGTGGGTTAGCTGCAAGCCATGGTTTTGCTCAAGATATTTTCGCGTCGCCTCGGGATTGCTGGAGTACTCGAGGAGGTACTGCCGAAATTCCAGCTTGCTGCGCAGGGGAGTCGAGCCAAGCTTTTCCCCCCATTCGTTGAGATAAGCCCTGCTCTCGTCGATGCGCCCTACCGTCTGATGGTGGAGGCATTGGTAAAAGTAGTAGTTCTCCGTTCCCGGAATCAGCTCGCTCAACAATTTGGAGCGCTCGTCCGACAGAGCAAATCGCTCCCGAAATTTTTGGTCCGCAAGCTCTTCGGCTTGCGCGCGAGGCAAAGAAGGTGCCAAACCAAGTGCCAATAAACCGAAAGCAGCAATCGGTTTCCAGACGGGTTTGCTTCGCCAAAACATATGCGAGCCTTTCATTTGCCAGGAGATCGGGCCGGGAGAGAAGTAAAAAGAGCGTATCGCGCAGACGCTCAAGTATGATGTCCAAGACGTTGCGAGGGTGTCCTGAGTTCCCGAAAATAGAGATCAGAGAAATATTGGGTAGCGTACGATCGCACCCCAGCCCCTCCGTTGCTAATCTCGCCGCCATGGATGATCGCGACGCCGAAGTCGGGTAAACTGAGCTTTGACTTTCCAAAGAACCTCCGGCCTGAACTCAAAACATGATCCGCCAAGCGGCCCGACAGATATTCTACATTCTCAGCATCCCGGTGGCTGTGTTGCTTATTGAGCAAACCGCCTCTGCTCAAAATGCGGATCCCCCTCCAGAATCCGTTCGACTCCAAAGGTGGATTGATGAAGTGAAGACGCAAAAGGGTGTGGGAATCGATTACTCGCTTCCCCTTCGAGAACTCCGAGATAGCTCCCCAATCGACTTGCCGATCGGGGTTTTCGACTCTGGTGTGGGCGGGCTTACCGTTTTGGAAACAATTCTAAGGCTGGACGCGTTCGATAATCAGACGGCAAAACCAGGTGCTGACGGGATTCCTGATTTTCAGAATGAACGCTTCCTCTACCTGGGGGATCAAGCGAACATGCCCTACGGCAACTATGCCAGTAGCGGTCGAGAGCTTTTTCTGCGAGAGCTCATTCTTCGCGATGCGATGTTCTTGTTAGGAAATCGCTATTGGGACCGTCCTGATGCAGACCGACCTCGCTTTGACAAGCCTTCGGTGAAGGCCATTGTTATCGCTTGCAACACAGCGACGGCGTTTGGCTTGGAAGACATTCGCAATGCACTCAAGAGGTGGGAAATCGATGTGCCTGTAATCGGTGTGGTTGAAGCGGGAGCAGCAACGTTGGTTCGAGAATTAGGGAGCACAGAGGATCCAGGAGCGGTCGCGGTTATGGCCACCGTGGGGACCTGCAGTAGTCAAGCCTACCCTAAAGCGATTGCGAGGACGGCTGGTCAAGCGGGCAAACGGGTCCCCATCGTTTGGCAACAGGGGAGCGTAGGACTAGCAGGGGCCATCGAAGGCAACCCTTCGTTTATTACCAAAGAAACCGCCCCAAGCTCCGCACCTTCATCGACAGGAGTTTCCTACCAAGGACCTGCCCAAGAAAGCAAAGCTGCCCCCATTCTCGATGAGCTTGCACCCGTTTACGCATTTGAACCGTCCGGCTTGCTCCCGTCGGCTCCTTCGACCGGCAGCATTCGCTTGAACTCGGTTGGCAACTACGTGAAGTACGATGTCGTATCGATGGTGGATAATTACCGTCGATCGGGGAACACGGCTCCGATTCATAGCGTCATTCTCGGTTGCACGCACTTTCCATTTGAGGCCGATCAAATTCGGGAGAACCTGAAGCGTTTACGAGATTGGAAAGACAGCGATGGGACTTATCCCTATCGCTCCATTTTGGCTGAGGAGGTTCGACTCATCGATCCAGCGGAATGGACGGCAAAGGAACTGTTTACGACGTTGCGTAAAACGGGACGAAACAAAAAATCGTCCGACTCGCAGCCCCCCCGAGTCGACGCGATCTATTGGTCGACTCCATCCCCGTTGGTAAAGCAGCATTGCGACTCGCAAGGTAATCTCAAAAGCGATTATAAATACGGGCGACAGGTCGAACCGGGCAGGATCGAAGATACTCGCTTCACCCCTTTGATCCGAAAAGACTTGCCAGACTCCCTGGCAACGCTCTTGCAGGAAAAATGCACCTATGTTTGG
>JALOQZ010000295.1 GCA_025459245.1 Pirellula sp. | reverse complement strand
GCGTCGTTCGAGAAGGTAGACCCTCTTTTCGAGGCTCTCGACATAATCACCTTTTGCAATCAGTGTCACGACCGGTCGAGGTCGAGCCTTCGTCCAGCCGTGGATCGTGGATCGAGGAACACCGATTCGTCTCACGGTCTCCGATATTCCAGATCGGAAGGCCAGCGTTTGCTGACGGTGATCACACGAGTTCTGTTTGCTGAAAGCCATAAACATCGTAGCCTGGCGTAACACGCCAGGTCACCATACCCATGAAGGCTGGTTTGGCTGTAAGCCTTAAAACAAACAGGGACTTGCTCATCGCAAAGATGCTTTTGGCAGCAGGCTTACAGCCAAGAAGAGGGAGGGGGATTACGGACTCCTAGGGATGCTCCCTAGGCTACGATGTTCATGCCCCTTCAGGCAAAAGAAATCGGGACCGATAACCGAGAACCAACTGGAACAGGCACAATCACCGAACGATTAACTATCCACTGTGACACAATCAAAGAGGCCTATATCCGACCCATCGCCAAAACGCTCGACTGGGGCAAGCAGAGGCAAATGTGGAAAAGGCTGCGTAAAGGCACAATTGGCTTGCAGAGAAAAGCGATCTAATAATATTGCCGCTGGGCTTACAGGTGAGGCCTCAGCCGCTTCCTCTAGCCTTTGAAAGTGACTGCATGCCGATAGATGCAATAATGTCTTCAGGAGCGAAACTCGTGAACCAATCCACTCATACATCCGTTGATCGAACCGTTAGCGACATTACTCCCAGTCAGCGTCACGCTATTGAGGAACTGGTCGGAGGAGATCTGGCTCCAGACCAACGGATCTTCGTTCTTGCTTATCGCCCGGGTGTTGAACCGAACGAAGCCGACAAATCTGAGTCCATCCGGTTTTCCGGTGGGAAATTGTATGATCTCAGTAGAAAGGCAGGGCAAATGCATGCCTCGATCTTGCATAACGACGGACAACTATTCTCGCGAAGGCTCTAAATCGCAAAGAAGAGATCGAGAGTCGAAGATTGAGATATCCAAAGATGTCTTCTATCTTTTTGCCCCTCATTTTTTTGCCAATCCGTCTTCTTATTCCTGCAGTGGCGAGCGAGGGCAGAAAAATGGGAGGCAGAAAGATGAAAAGCAAGAGCAGCCATCAATTCTTCTGGGATGCGACTTGGAACAACATTGTGACCTACTGTACGCATGGAATCACGAACGCTGTCGCCGAAGGGATCAACAGTAAGAACAGGTCCATTCAACGAAGAACGGGTGTTTATCGAAACTTCGAGAACTTCAAAAAAGCCGTCTTGTTCTACCGTAGTGGACTCGATCCCTACCCGCAGTAATGCCGGATGGACCGAAATCTGCTATGCACGTCTAACTTCATGTTGGCGGAATTAGACCGGGTGCTTCGGTACCCACGGGTGAGTATAATACACCGCCTTTCCGACACCGAAATCGAAGACTTCGTCCGATCAATACAGCAGGTCGCTTTAGTCGTCGAAGTTGACGCCGCGCCGACAAAGACGTCGGTGCAACGGATGTCGTTGACCATTGCAAAGAATTCGGGGTGGAAGTTGTCTCAGGCACAACGCTCATCGCAACCCTCCGCAATCAAACGCAAGATTAGTACGTCAGCGAAGTTCTGCAGGCACATATTCGCTCATCCAGCCCTAGCTTCCTTACCGCGTACGTATTTGAGCTTTCACCATACGCATCAAAAGCTCGGCTTGCTCGTACTGATGGCCCGATTGGATGGCTCCCCCGTCCCCGTTTGCTGCTTCTGTGCGAAACACGCGGATTCTACCAGCCTTGGTCAAACGATTCGATCTCAACAGGAGGGCAGGCAGTTACCAGACTGGGTATTCACGGTCCGATCCGATTCTGCTCCCGCTGTCTAGATCCCGCAGAGTTGGGCGGTGTATAATGGATCCGCGAACCGCTCCCCTTCCCTCCCCTCCACTTATTTCCCTCGGCATGCTCATGTTGTCTCGCAGAATATTGTTGCAACAGTCTGCATGCGGTTTTGGCGCCTGTGCCGTCGCTTCGCTGCTGGCTAACTGGAATCGAACGCTCGCTGGGGCTGGTTCTACAGCCCTACCCGGCGGGGCGGGTCTTCATCATCCCGCCAAAGCAAAGAGAGTCATCTTCTTGTTCATGCAAGGTGGGGTGAGCCAAGTTGATTCGTTTGACTACAAGCCTTTGCTTGAGAAACGGGATGGAGAACAAATCAGCTTTGACGATCCACGCGAGTTCGCCAATTCAGGGACTCTGGGTTCGAAGCAAAAGATCATGAAATCGCTTTGGCCGTTTCGGCAACGAGGCGAATCGGGGCGATGGGTTTCCGATCTCTTTCCTGAGATGGGAGAACATGTAGACAAGATGGCGTTCATTCACAGCATGAACACAGAGGGGGTTGCCCACGGTCCAGCGACACTCTTTCTTCATTGCGGCGCATTGAATTTCATCCGTCCGTCCATGGGCTCTTGGATCGATTACGCCATCGGGAGCGAAAACGAGAACTTGCCGGGCTTTGTATCGATTTCGCCATCTATCGGAAATGGAGGACCTCGCAACTACGGCAGTGCGTTTTTGCCGGCTCGGCATCAAGGCACGGCGATCGGCAAGGCCGGCAAAAGCGAGCTTGAGATCGAGCATTTAAGTGGCGCTAGTCGTCCCGGCGGGCCGCTCAACCGAACCGACTTGGACCGTCTTCAACAGCTAAATCAGCTTCAACGCCAGCGACACAACCCATCGGAGAGCGAACTGGATGCGTTGATCCACTCCTACGAGCTGGCTTGGCAGATGCAGTCGATCGCCCCTGAGATTTTGGATCTCGATAAAGAAACCGAGGAAACGCATCGCCTTTACGGCATCGACGATCCCGTTTCAGCCTCGTACGGAAAGAGGTGCTTGCTCGCGAGGCGACTTTGCGAGGCGGGTGTGCGGTTCATTCAAGTCAATTACGGAGACAACACCGCCAACCCGGCTTGGGACCAACACAGCAACATGCCGAAGCATTTGGATCACGCCAAAGCGGTTGATCGCCCGATCGCGGGTCTTCTCGAGGACTTGCACCGCCGAGGGTTGCTGGAGGATACGCTGGTATGGTGGGGCAGTGAGTTTGGTCGAGCCCCGTACGCTCAAAAGAACGGGACCGGCCGCGATCACAATCCAGGGGGCTTTACAATGTGGCTGGCTGGGGCCGGCGCGAAGCCTGGGATCGCTTATGGCGAGACCGATGAGTTCGGTCAATTGGCGATCCAAAACAAAGTGCATATGCACGATCTGCACGCCACGCTCCTCCATGCCTTGGGGATCGACCATGAACGGCTTACCTTCCGACACGCCGGCCGCGACTTCCGATTGACGGATGTTTACGGCCGAGTGGTTCGCGATATTCTCACTTAACTCCATCCCGAGAACGCGACCGCTCGAGCTCTGCCGGCGGTTTCGCTGCAGTTCACAGCGTCCAGGAAAACCACCTTGAGGTCGTCCTAAAGGCCTCTAATCTGCTACAAACGCGACAACGGTGCTCCCGCAACCTGGAGTAGAACCCGCGAGAGAAAACGGGTGTCTTAGGTGAAGCGGGGAGGATCCATCCTCCGTTTTGCCCTTCCGCGAAGCCCGCATTTTTGTACACTTTTCCCAAGATTTTGGTGAAAAGTGCCGCCTCAACAGCCATCCCGTTGGATGCCTAGCAGCCGAGGCGGGCTGATTTTTGTTCCTTTGCTGTGCTCTTGGAAGCGGAGAGCGCACAACGCTGAGTGAAGTATGGATCTAACAAAACTACGTAACATTGGTATCAGTGCCCACATCGACTCCGGTAAGACCACCCTCAGCGAGCGAATCCTTTTCTACGCAGGTCGAATTCACAAGATCGAAGAGGTCAAGGGTGACGGTGACGGCGCGACGATGGACTTTATGGAACTGGAAAAAGAGCGCGGGATTACGATCACCAGCGCTGCAACCCAGCTTCAATGGAAAGAGCACGTCATCAATTTGATCGACACCCCGGGCCACGTGGACTTCACCATCGAAGTCGAGCGTTCGCTCCGCGTTCTCGACGGTGCCGTGTTGGTTCTCTGCTCCGTAGGTGGTGTTCAGAGCCAGTCCCTCACGGTCGACCGACAAATGCGTCGCTACGGCGTACCTCGTTTGGCGTTCGTCAACAAGATGGACCGAACCGGTGCGGATGCTTATCGAGTCGCCCAAATGGTTCGCGATAAGCTCAACGCGGACGCGATTATGATGCAAATCCCGATGGGAGCCGGCGAGACCTTCGCAGGCGTCATCGACTTGGTCGCGATGAAGGCATATTACTTCGACGGTAAAGACGGTGAAACCGTTCGCGAAGAAGAGATCCCAGCCGAGTTCCAAGACAAGGCTGCTGAGATGCGCCAAAAGATGCTGGAATCCCTCTCGATGTACAGCGACGAGATGATGGAACTTCTTCTCAGTGAAGAAGAAGTCCCCAGCGATCTCGTGTACAAGGTTTGCAAAGAGGCAACCCAACAACAACGCATCACTCCCGTCTTCTGCGGTAGTGCTTACAAGAACAAAGGGGTTCAACTGCTCCTCGACGCCGTTTTGCGTTACTTGCCCAATCCGCTCGAGCGGGACATCAAGGCTCGCAAGGTTGGCGACGAATCGGTCAAGTTGGATTTGAAGCCCGATCCAAATCTCCCATTCGTCGGCATGGCGTTCAAGATCGTGGAAGATCCATTCGGTCAGCTCACGTTCATGCGTATTTACCAAGGAAAGATTTCCAAGGGTGAGATGTACGTCAACCAACGTACAGGCAAAAAAGAACGCTTCAGCCGGATCGTCCGCATGCACGCGGATAAACGCGAAGAAGTCGACTCAGCAGAAGCCGGCGACATTGTCGCTATCATGGGCATCGATTGCGCGAGCGGGGAAACCTACTCGAACGACCGCGATTACTGCACGTTGGAAAGTATGTACATTCCTGAGCCGGTGATCAAAGTCGCTGTGACTCCAGCCAGCCGTGCAGACGCTGACAAGATGAGCAAGGCTCTGAACCGATTCCGCAAAGAAGATCCGACTTTCCAAGTCTACAACGACGAAGAAACCAGTGAAACGATCATCTGCGGGATGGGTGAATTGCACTTGGACATCTACGTCGAACGCATGCGCCGCGAGTACAAAGTCGAAGTACAAGTGGGTGCACCGAAGGTTAGCTACCGCGAATCACCAGGCGTGAAGCAAGACTTCAACTACAAGCACAAGAAGCAGACGGGTGGTTCCGGTCAATACGCTCACATCGTGGGCTCACTGACCCCGATCGATCCCGAAGGGGAGACGACGTTCGTTTTCGAAGATCACGTAACCGGTGGTCGGATTCCGAAGCAGTTCATCCCCCCTGTGGAAAAGGGCTTCCGCGACTCGATGTTCAAGGGTCCGCTCGCAGACTTCCCAGTGGTGGGCGTCAAGATCGACTTGAACGACGGTAGCTACCACGACGTTGACTCGAGCGAACGTGCGTTCTACATCGCCGCTTGCGATTGCTTCCGAGAAACCATGCGAGCTTCCCAGCCCGTCCTTCTCGAGCCGATCATGCGATGCGACGTCGAATGCCCTGAGCTTGATCAAGGTTCCGTGGTGGGTGACATCATTTCCCGACGTGGCTTGGTTACCCAAACCGACACTCGCGACAAGATTTCCTATATCACCGCAGAAGTTCCTTTGGCAAACACCTTCGGCTATGCAACCGATTTGCGAAGCATGACGAAGGGCCAAGGTACCTTCTCCATGGAATTGGCCAAGTACGCAGCCGTCCCACGCAACTTGCAAGACGATATCATCGCCGAACGCAAGAAGCAGCTTGCTGCTCGTGCTTAATACGGCAACAGGTTAATCAACTGTTCAACGAAAACGCTCCCGAGAAATCGGGAGCGTTTTTTATTACCGCTAGGAAACTCTTCCGATCACTAGATCCGTCTAAACACGTCGGTGCCCCGTCTTTTTTCAATTTTCTGTCCAACATCTTTCTGCCA
>JALOQZ010000294.1 GCA_025459245.1 Pirellula sp. | reverse complement strand
ACGCTTTCAGTGATCAATTCGCTCACGTTCCGAAACGTACCAGACGGAGAGCGTGACTTCCCGGGATTGCGAGTCCTCGGAACGATCGGTTGGATTTGCGCTGGATTCTTGATCGATAACATTTTCTCCGGCAAGACCGAAATGGCCGACGGCACTCTCATCCCCAACACGATCGCAACCGCGGGCCCGCTTTACCAAGCGGCCGTCATCTCTGCGATCTTCGGTGTCTACTGTTTGGTGATGCTTCCCAAGACGCCACCGACCGGAAGCGGGGCTGGTGCTCTCGACTTCCTTCGCGCTCTGGCAATGCTCAAGGATTTTTCGTTCGCCGTTTTCTTTGTTATTACTTTGCTCGCATCCATCGCGATGGGTATGTACTTCAATTCAGCAGGGGACTTCCTCGGCAAGGGAGCGGGGTTTGAAAAAGTCGGTAAAACGTTGGCCATCGGCCAGATGGTAGAGTTGCTGCTCCTCGTCTTGTTACCATTCTTCTTGAAGCGATTCGGGATCAAGCTGGTGATGGCCGTCGGTCTTTTCTGCTGGGCTTTGCGTTACTTGCTTTTCGCCCACGGTGGTCCCGAGGGCATCGGACTTTGGTTTGCGATCGTTGGCGTTGCATTGCACGGCTTCTGTTTTGACTTCTTCTTTGCTGCCGGCTTCATTCATGTCGATAAGACGGCACCGCGAGACTTGCGGGCGAGTGCGCAATCGCTGTTGGGCGTTTTGGTCTACGGTTTAGGTACTTGGTTGGGTACGATCGCCTGCGGTGTGTTGAATTCGATGTACAAAGATGGCGACAACATCAATTGGTTCGGATTCTGGATCATCCCCAGCGTGGTGCTTTTCGTTGCCTTAGCTGCGTTCCTCGCGTTGTT
Source organism: Pirellula sp. (assembly GCA_025459245.1). GTDB lineage: Bacteria > Planctomycetota > Planctomycetia > Pirellulales > Pirellulaceae > JBKCUI01. The sequence continues at coordinate 4,211 of JALOQZ010000294.1, read as the reverse complement.
CAAACCAACGCGAACCGAATCGGCAGCTTAAGCGAATCGATTCGCGGTCGTTCATGGCGGCGCGGGGGCAAGGCTGGCCCCGCGCCGTATCAAGTCACGGAAAAGGATTTTGTTCGATGCCTATCTACGAATTCTATTGCCCCGTTTGCCATACCGTTTTCAGCTTCTTGTCCCGGTCCATGCAGAACACCAAGGTTCCGCAATGCCCCAAATGCGGCCGAAAGAAGCTTGAAAAGAAAGTCTCTCGATTTGCTATCTCGAAGGGGCTTAAAGAGTCCGACGCGACCAAGGATCCCTTTGAAAACGTCGATGAAGCCAAGATGGAGCAGCTCATGATGGAGATGGCTCCTCACTTGGACGAAAACAGCGAAGGCCCCGAAGATCCGCGACAGATGGCGGCCCTCATGAAGAAGATGTTCGACGTCACCGGCATGCAACCCAACGAAACCATGCTCGAGGCAATGCGTCGCATGGAAGCGGGTGAAGATCCCGACCGCATCGACGAGGAGATGGGTGACGCACTCGATGGCGAAGGGGATCCTTTTGCAGGCCCCGAATCGAAAAGTCGAAAATGGAAGCGAATGTTCGAAGCTCCGGATGTCGATCCCGAGCTCTACGAAATGTAATCGTTGCTCCCTTTGAATATCTCGCGTCGCAGTCATCGCCGGCACTCGCATGCTGATCGACTCGTTTAAGCGAGCCCTCGCAGCATGCCGTGCCAGTAAAGCTTTGGCAAGGCATAGGCTTTCAACAAGTACATCGACAGTCTCTCTTTGGACTGATCGATCGGGAACGTTTCGCGAGGTTTGCCTTCGTAGTCGAATTCTGCCAAGACCAATCGTCCGTAGCCTGTAACGATGGGGCATGACGTATAGCCGTCGTACTTTGCAACAAGCGGTTTTGACTCGATGGCGGAAAGTAGATTCTCGACCACGACAGGTGCCTGCTTGCGAATGGCAGCGCCGGTCTTGGAAGTAGGAAGACCGCTGCAATCACCGATTCCAAACACATTTGAGTACTTCGGGGACTGGAGTGTGTACTGGTCCACTTCAACCCATCCACCCGCGTTTGCTAGTGGGCTCGTCTTTACCACTGCAGGAGAGCTCATAGGGGGCGTGACATGGAGCATGTCAAATGGTATTGAAATGGTATCCCCTACTTCGATGCGTTCCAGCTCAACCACCTTCTTCTCCGGATCGATTGCGCGAAGATTGTGACGCAGTCGTACGTCGATGCCTTTTCGAGCAACGACTTGCTCGAGCGTCTTGCGATACTTTTCGATCGCGAACAAGAAAGGCTGTGCGGACGCGTAGATAATGTTGGCATTGGAACGAACACCGCGCTTTCTCATCGCATCATCCGCGAGGTACATGATTTTTTGAGGAGCCCCTCCACACTTCACCGCTGTATTAGGCATTGTAAAAACAGCATTGCCCCCACGGAATTTTTGGATGCAATCCCAGGTGTAGTCCACATGTTGATAAGAGTAATTGCTGCAGATGTTATTTGTCCCTAGCCCGTCTCGCAGTCCAGGGATAGAGTCCCAGTCGATTTGGATTCCAAGGGCGACCACAAGATAGTCATAAGTGATCCGTGTTCCTTCACGAGTGATTATCGCGTTCTCATTGGGAAGTATTTGGTGTACCGATTCGCGGATCCAAGTTGCGTTTTGTGGGATGAAAGCCGACTCCTCCCTCTCGCTTAGTTCTTTTGGAAACACTCCTGCGCCAGCGAGCGTCCAGAGGGGTTGGTAGTAATGTTTAGTCGATGGTTCCACAATCGCTATTTGCAGGTTGGAACGTTTACGCTGCAGTCGAGCTGCAACCGTGATACCTGCAGTCCCACCCCCAAGAATGAGAACTTGATGGTGATTCTCTCGTTCGGTGTTCATGATCCGTTAGCCCCCAACTTTTAGCTAAGCCTAATTAACGCAAGGATTGATAGAGAACGAAACAAGCCACCAAAAGAATGGCTACCGCGAATACTCGTTGCAAAGCAGGGCCAGCCAGTCTGGTTGCAAGCGCCGTGCCTGCGAACAATCCGAGCAGGCTCCCTATCGAGAAAAGAGAAGTTGTCTCAATCGATAGGGTACGCCCCCCCAGGATTTGAGAAACCACGCCCGAGATACTGACCAAAGTGATCACGAGAAGGGATGTCCCCACCGCGCGTTGCATGCCCATCCCGGCAAAAGTCACCAAGGCAGGGACTATGATGAAACCGCCTCCGACGCCGAACATTCCCGTCAAAACCCCGGCACTAAGCCCCACCACACCGAGCAACATAGCGCACGGAGATGTCATGCGAAGCTTACCTTCCGGGTCTCGTTTGCAGGTCGGTCCGCGATCGTCATCAAGGTCATGCAAAATGGGTAGATTAGCAACCGATGGTTTGGTTTTCCAAGCCATTCGGAATGCGATGGAAATCATCAAAATTGCAAAGAGAGAGATTAATATCCCCTCTGGGATACGGTCTGCAATCATGGAACCAATAGGTGCACCGAGGATTCCCGCTAATGCAAAAACAATCCCTGTGACAAACTCCACTTTCCCCTGCTTGGCGCGGTAAAGAAAGCCGATAAAGGACGTGATGCCCACGGTAAGAAGTGAGACGCCAACAGCCTCTCGCGCAGGAACTCCGATCAAGTAGACGAGGAGCGGAACTGCGAAGATCGCCCCGCCGCCCCCAGTCAGCCCCAAAGAGAAGCCAACCAGTGAGCCTGCGAAAAGTGTGACGATGATACTCATGTGTTATCTCCCGAACAACGATACCCTGGTCGCTTCTGCTGCGTTGCGCGGAAGACACCTTTCAAACAGCGGTCGTGGGGAGACCTGCTGCCACCCACGCTCGGTAGCCGCCTTCCATGTTGGTGACTTGGAATCCCTCGCGTTGAAGGATGCTGGTAGCGATCGCCGATCTACCTCCGCCCAAGCATTGAGCAATGACAGGCTTGGATCGATCGATCGTTTTGATCTCCTTCAAGAGGCGACCCAGAAAGCGGTGCTCCGCGCCGTCGATATGGCCTTCTCGGTATTCCGTCTCCGCGCGGACATCGAGTACCTTGGCTTCTTTCGATTGGATTCGTTGAAGCAAGTCTCGAGGGGAAGCGGAATGGTACTTCTCCGACAGGAGATTCGAATTCGCGACCTCTACGACCTCTGCGAAACCACGAACGGAATCGATTCCGATCGACCGCAAGCCTTGCAATAGCGTAGGCAGCTGCTCCGGCGACGCGATGAGGTAGGTTGGCTGTCGATGGTCCGCAAAGAATCCTGCCCATTGGACCAAGCTTCCTTCAGGGAGATTGATTGTGGAAGGAAGATGACCGTTAGCAAACTCTTTCGAAGGTCGAACGTCGAATACAATTTGCACCGGAGCCAATTCGGCGACCTCTTGCGGAGACAGTTTCTTCACTACAGGAAGATTTCTGATCAGCTCGGGCCCCACTTTGTTCACATGTTTCATGTTAGCAAAGTAGAACGGTGTCTCGGGTTGATCTTTGAGGATGTAATCCACAAACGATTGCTCGTCGTGGAATTGCAGCGCGGGATTGAACAGCTTCTCATATCCAACCGTGGAAGAAGGAATCGCACCGAGTCCTTTACCGCATGCGCTGCCGGCACCGTGAGCTGGCCATAGTTGTAAATGGTCAGGCAGCTTTCGGAATTTTTCGATCGATTGATAAAGCTGTCTTGCTCCTACATCTGCGCTACCGACAACACCCGCTGCCGTTTCGAGCAAATCGGGGCGACCGATCGATCCGACGAAGACAAAGTCACCGGTGAATATCCCCATCGGGACATTGGCACCGCCCCCTTCATCCGTCAACACAAATGAGATGCTTTCGGGGGTATGGCCGGGAGTGTGCAACACCTCTAGCTTGACCCGTCCCACATAGAACGCATCCCCATCCTTCAGCAGTTTGGTCGGTTGCTTGTCCGCGTATTGATATTTCCATTCAGCGGGGCCTTCATCGGAAAGATAAAGAGTTGCCCCGACGCGATCGGCGAGTTCACGCGAACCGGAAACGAAGTCGGCGTGGATATGGGTCTCGGCAGCGCCCGTGATTTTCAAACCTTCTGATGAGGCTGCTTCCAAATAGGGCGTGATATTCCTGCCCGGATCGATCACGATGGCTTCGCCGGAACGTTGGCAACCGATCATGTAGGAAGCATGAGCGAGTGATTTGTCATAGAAGTATTTGAGTAACATAG
>JALOQZ010000293.1 GCA_025459245.1 Pirellula sp. | reverse complement strand
CATCATCGCCTCAGTCCCGTTAGGGACGAAAGAAGACGTGGTGAATTGGATGGGTTCAACGTTGCAATACACCGTAGCTTAAGGAAGACAACGGATTGCATTACACCGTTGCTTGAGGAAGACACCGGATCGCATTACTTCCAGTACAGCGTATCCAATCAAGCTTACGACATTGCACATTCTCCCCCTCAACCCCAACCCCTCTCCCCCAAGCCGGGGGCGAGGGGAGCCAGAGTTATTGGCTGTGCCGCATTCGGCCAAGGCTACGAGACGCAAACTGCGGTAGCTTCGTCTTCGCTCGCTTCTCGTTGAGGCAGACCGGAACATTTGCTCCCGCTCCAAGGACTATTTTGACGGGTGTCTGCCCTTGAAATGCAAAAATGGGGAACGACTTCTTGACTCCGCCTTCGGCGGTGCGTGTTCGCCTGCCGGCTGACTGTTAAACGATTTGTTCGGCAAAGACTTCAGCTATTAGCCCGGGGGATGCCTTTCGCCACCACGGGTTGGATGCAAAAGAAGTCACGTATCCCGGGAGGGATGAAAGCCATTCGGGGAGCAGCTGGCATCCTTGCCAGGATGCGAAATCCCATCGCGATAGACCGGTGATATCGATTGCGCTCAGTCACCAGCTACAAGCTTCCATGCCTTCGGCATGAAGGACATAACCGCTCCTCTCGAGGTTCTCATTGCATTTGGATCGCGGCATCGATTAAGCGACGATATCTGTGAGGACATCTCCATGGACATTGGTCAATCGCCGCTGGATACCGTTGTGATAATAAGTGAGTCTTGTGTGATCGATGCCTAGCAAATGTAGAACGGTCGCATGAAAATCATACCAGTGCACCGGTTTCTCGACAGACTTCCAGCCGATCTCGTCTGTCGCGCCGTAAGCGATTCCCTTTTTTAGACCGCCGCCCGCCATCCAGACTGAAAAACCGAGCATGTTGTGGTCGCGACCTGCCCCGACGACATCCGCCTTGGACTGCGTAAACGGAGTACGACCAAACTCCGTTGTGAACAAGACGAGCGTATCATCCAACATGCCCCGTTGGCGAAGATCCTTCAAAAGTGCCGCAACCGGTCGATCGATTCTTCGGGCCTCGCGGGTGTGGTTCTCTTTTACGTCTTCGTGCCCATCCCAATTGATGCGAGGAGAACCGAACGAACCTCCCGAAAAGAGCTGCACGAAACGAACGCCCCCCTCCAACAATCGCCTCGCCAATAAACACCGGCGCCCCATGCCTTCGGTCTCCTGCTGATCGATGCCATACATGGCAAGCGTCTTCTCGGACTCACGGCTCAAGTCGGTGACGATGGGGACGGCGGTTTGCATTTTCGCTGCTAACTCGTAACTCTTCATTCTGGCCAAAAGGGCATCCTCCGGCCCGGTAGCTGCGAGGAGCTGTTCATTCAAGGCTCGCAACAACTCGCGCGATGCCCGATCAGACTCCGGTGCAATTGTATGTTTAGGAGGTAATAGATCGTGCAACGCGTTTCCGGAACTTCCAAACAGCACGCCTTGATGCTGCGCTGGGAGGAAACCGTTGGACCAATTGATGGCGCCCCCCGCAGGATGGCCCCTTTCATCGGGGAGGACGACGTACGAGGGTAGCTCATCGGTCTCCGCTCCGAGACCGTAGGATGCCCAAGCTCCCATGACGGGGAAGCCATTCAATCGAAAGCCGGTATTTTCCTCAAACGTCGCAGGAGTATGGTTCGCGGAGTCAGCTACCATCGAGCGGACGATCGTTAGCTCATCAGCCATCTCGCCGAGCTTTGGGAAAAGATCGGATATCCAAAGACCGCTCTCTCCGTGCTGACGAAACTCCCAATCGTTCTTTCGAATCAGCCCAATCTGATCGAAGAAAGTAACGGGCCGGTCCTCCGTGCTTAACGATTTCCCATGAAACTTTGCCAACTCAGGCTTGTAATCAAACGAATCAATGTGGCTGTATCCACCGCAGCAGCAGATGTGAATCACCCGTCTCACGCGAGGCGAATGATGCGGTGTCCCGGAGACTCCCGGAGGCGTTTTCGGCGCGGATCGCAATGGATCTTCAGCCAAGGACTCTCGATCGCAAAGCGAAGCGAGCGCGACTCCCGCGAGCGAATTCGACGCGAGTGACAACAATCGGCGTCTGTGAAACGAAGCCAATTTCTCATGCACTCCAAGCCCAGGTGCATCCAGTTGCTTATCGAACATAAAGAAACTCGTTGCTGTTGAGGAGGACGCGTACCAAGTGAGCCACCCCATGGCGTTTCGCGAACTCGGTTAGTTGTTCTGCTTCGGAAGCTCCAGGTGGTCGATGCAGGATCGCGAGAAAGAGTTTCTCGATCGCTGCTGTTACATCCGTGCTTGCCCCTGCTGCGGGACTCTCTTTCGTGTAAGAATCCGCAATCGACTCGGATATAGAAAAGACAAGCGGATTGTTCAACATGGCTAGCGATTGAAGGGGCGTCGTCGTCGCCGCTCGCTTGGGCGTCGCAACAGAAGGGTCTGGGCAATCAAAGGTATCGAGGAGCGGGTTGCGACCGCCACGAGCAGAAAATCGGTAGACCGTGCGACGTTGAAAGTAGGGTTGCGATTCGTCCACCAAGATATAAGTATGGGTCCCTTTGACGAATGCGTGTTGCGTATCGCGATAGCCAATTCCGCCAACTTCGCGATTGAGGCGATGGGAGATAGCGAGCAAACTGTCGCGGATCTCTTCTGCATCGAGCCTCCTGGGTGAAAATCGCCAGAGAAACCGATTGTCAGCGTCCACTTCCTTTGCATCGACTCGAAGCATGGAGCTTTGACGATATGCAGCAGAAAGGACAATCATGCGATGAAGAGGTTTCAATCGATAGCCTTCCTCCTGGAACCAGACCGCCAAATGATCGAGGAGTTCTGGATGGCTAGGTACTCCACCTTGGAAACCGAAATCGTTGGGAGTGGGGATCAATCCATTTCCAAAGTGATAGTGCCAAATTCGGTTTACCATCACTCGAGCAAAAAGCCCATTCTTTGGATCGGTAATCCATCTCGCGAGAGCCGCCCTCCGCGCCGCTTCGGTCGTCGATTGTCGAAAGTAAACGTCGCTCCCCTCCCACTTCACCGCTTCGATGCCGTTCGGATTTACCAGTGGACCTGGGCTAGCCGCTTCCCCTCGAATGTAAACGCGATCGACTTCTGCGGTTGTACCGGTGTGGGTGTAGATAACTCGCTTGTTCTCCTCCGCCATACGGTTTAAATCTCTTTGCCATTCGCTGCGATTTTCACGGAGCGACGCAAACTTAGCTCGTATCGATTGGCCCTGAGTGGAGATGAGATCCTCCGCAGACGCGACGGACGCCTTGATATCCGATGCAAGCCAAGCCACTTCAGCCGCTGACAACGCGCGATCAAACAATGCCGCTTGAAAGATCTTCCCATTCAGTGAACGATTTCCGCCTGCTGGGGTGTGGCGCAGACCGAGGATTATCTGGAATGGACTCCCCCGTAAATTTAGTTTCTCGTTGGTCTGATAGGCCATTCCATAGGGCAACCCATTGCGATAAATCTGAATGGTTCCATCCGACGCGTAAGTAATCGCAACGTGGACCGCTCGATCGATGGCCTCGAACTCTTTTTCACCGTTCACCGGTCGTGTGCGCACGAAGTTGTTGCTTCCCGACATCCACTCTTGAGGTGAACGCTCGCCAAACACGATCGCGTCGAACTGATTTCCATCGGCGGATTGCAAGGAGACCACACCGCCCCCAGACTGGTTGAGATCCGAAAGCTGGACCCAAGCCGCCAGCGTTTTCGCGTTCCCTGAAAGAACTACAGGAGGACTAGCTAAATAGCCACCTGAGCCATCCAATACTGCATACCCCTCCTGCGTATCGACGGCTCCATGCTTGGTCCACGTTTGAATACCTACTTCAGAGGAATGTACCCCGGAATCAGGCCAATTCACGATTGGAATTGGAATTGCAAGCGAAGGAGGTAAGGCCAACCCCAAGCCTTCGAGGTAGGATCGCGCCGCTTGCTGAAGAAGACCGTTCCACTCCTTTTCAACAGATTCTAGAGAGTCTTTGATTTGACGTTGTCGATCCCATTGCTCCTTGTCGAGCGGCGCGGACATCGTTTTTTCGCCATGCCTTACTCCACTGAAATTCGCTGCGAACTCGTAGTAGTTCTGCTGTGAAATAGGATCGAATTTGTGATCATGGCATCGAGCGCACTGGATCGTTAACCCGAGGAAGGTTTGGCCTACGACTCCAACTAACTCCTCCAACTCATCCTGTTGCATCGCCAAACGTGTGAGCGGATTCCCTGCAGGCAACGTTGTGTTGTGAGGACCTGCGACGAGGAAACCGGTTGCCGCAGCACCTTTCACCGGATCCGAAAAGAGTACATCGCCTGCAAGCTGCCATTGGACGAACTCGTCATACGGGAGGTCTCTATTGAGCGATTGTATGACCCAGTTTCGGTAGTGCCAAAAATGATCGCGTGGTTCATCATATTCATAACCATTCGTTTCACCAAAGCGAACAACATCGAGCCAGTATCTGCCCCATCTCTCTCCATAGTGCGGTGAAGCAAGCAGTTCATCGACTATCTTCTCGTATGCATCAAGCGATTCATCCGACACAAAGCGTTCAACGACCTCGCTGGTCGGTGGTAGCCCCGTCAAGTCGAAATAGAGCCGACGCAGCAAGATTTCCTTTTCGGCTTCCGGGGATCGGGTCAAACCATGCTCACCAAGCTTCCTGTCGACATACACGTCAATACGAGTCGGTGCAACGTGTTGTTTCTCAGTTTTCGAATCCATTCGCAACGGCTGGAGCGACCACCAATTGATGCCTGCCCGGGTTTCTGTAGTATAAACAAGCGGATTGATGGGCGATTCAGGCCACTCGAATCCGCTTTGCATCCATTTCTCGAAACCTTTTTTTGCCTCGGAAGGAAGGCTCTTCTTCGGTGGCATTTCACCTTGTTCAATCACCTCCCAAAGACGACTTTGCGAGGGAGAATCCGAATTCAAGACGCTCCCCGAATCGCCTCCAAGTGCGGCCAACTCTTTGGATGTTAGGTTCAAGCCTCCCTTTGGATCGGATCCGGAGTGACATCCGAGACAATGCTCG
>JALOQZ010000040.1 GCA_025459245.1 Pirellula sp. | reverse complement strand
TCCGTTTCCCGCTGAGCAAACTTTTCCATCGCTTGCAGCGTTTCCTCGCTCACATGGTGCTCCATGCCTTCGGCATCGAGAATCGCTGTTTCTTCTGCGACCCCCAGGGAGCGTAGAAATCGAAGGACGATTTCGTGACGCCGTCTGGAGGCGACCGCCATTTTACGGCCTGCGGCGGTGAGGGAGATGGGACCGTAGGGTTCGCTTTGAACGAAGCCATCTCGTTTGAGTCGAGCGATGGTTCGGTTGGCCGTCACATGGCTGACCGCGAACCGACGCGCGATTTCGACCAATCTGCATTCCCCTTTTTCGGCGATCAAATCATCGATGGCTTCGACATAATCCTGCGCAGTCTCCGTCGCGTGATCTTTGCGCACGCTTTCGTGTTGATTCCGCGGTGAAGACGATCGCGTCGTAGTTTTACGCATGAAGGGGTTTAGCTGGGAATCCCGAGCTTGTTTTGCTTGTTTGAAACAAAAGGGGAATTTCCTTTAGTTTAATTCAAACCGCAGATTCGGCCACCCAAGGTTGAGCAACTCGCCCCAGGACGATTGGTTCCTTTCGCTCCGATTCCTTTCATGTCTATTGCTTTTGTTTTAGCCAAGGCTACATTATTTGTAGCACTGGCTACACGACGACTTGGGGCAAACGCGCAAGGAGTTCCGCTGCAATGGCGTTAGAGATAGGGCTTCGTCGGACGAGACGCACAAGACGAGTTGGGTTTACGTTGGTAGAACTGCTCGTTGTGATCGCGATTATCGGCATCTTGGTTTCCCTTCTTTTGCCTGCGGTGCAGGCGGCGAGGGAAGCGGCGAGGAGGATGTCGTGTCAGAACAATCTCAAACAGCAGGCGCTTGGGCTGTTGAACTATGAGAGTGCGCATCGGGTGTTTCCCCCATCCTACATAGCCAATACCAAGCATCCACAGCGGGATCCAGAGACTTTGGATGGTCCCAATGGATTTGCTTGGGGAGCGTTGATGCTGCCGCAAATCGAAAGCGGATCGTTGCATGCGTCATTGAACTTCTCTCTTTCGTGTTGGGATCCCGTTCAAGCAGCGGCGGTGCAATCCAGACTTCCTGTCTTCTTGTGCCCGTCCGCATCAGGGAGCGAAACTCCGGTGAGGGTTCGCAATCAGAGCGGTAGCGTATTGGGTGTTTTTGGTAGAAGCACCTATGTCGCCAATGCGGGCCAGGAGGAGCCTTGGGGACAAACTGTTGAAGACTACCGGGCCATCGCTGACGGCCCGATGTATCGAAACTCTCGAACGCGCGTCGCCGATGTCACCGACGGATTGAGCACGACCATCTTTTTGGGAGAGCACGACTCGCTGTTGAGCGATAAGACTTGGGTGGGTGTTATCCCAGGCGCAACAGTTTGTTCAAACACTCCGAGCCGCTTTCCCTTGGCCGAGTGCGATGCCGCTGCGACACTTGTCAATGTGCACTCGGGCCCCTCTTCCGCAGAAATTGACCCCGATCTTGGCTTTGCCCCGATCCATCCTCCCAATAGTCCTCTTTCGCACGTATGCCAGATGTACAGTGGCCACACGGGAGGCGCGAATGTGGCGATGGGAGATGGCAGTGTTCATTTCATCAGCGCCTCGATTCACCAGCCGACTTGGGCGGCGATGTCCAGCCGTTCCAAAGGTGAAGTTGTGGGGGACTTTGCCCCATGAAACCAGATAATCAGAATTCCAATAGATCGATCGCGATTGCCATTGTCTTCGTTCTAGGTATCGGCCTCACGGTCTGGGGAATTCGATGGTATCTGCAGCCCCCCGTCGTCTCCGAAGGTCAGCTTCGGTACATCCAGCTGTTGCGCACCGCGGTCTCGTCGGAGAACGAACAGCAAGTTACGGGCGTTGAGAGAGTCTTGAAAAAGAATCTGGACGATGGTGAGTTAACGCCGAAAGAGTGGCGTCATTTTCAAAGCATCATCGACAGAGCCAAGCGAGGTGAATGGGATAGTGCCGCTCGAGCTTGCGAGGGGTTTGAACGAGCGCAGCAGTACCGATGAAACGGCCTTGAATCGATTGCTATGGGGTGGTGGTATTCATCTGGCTTTTCGCCCGAGCCAAACGCTTTCGGCGTTTCGCTTGAATCGGTTGCCAGAACATCCAAAGTCCGCTTCCCCACATGAGAGCAAGAGCCAAGGCGGCTGGCAAAAAGACTCCATACTTGGCGGCGTCTCCTCCGAAGTACGAGCCATCGTGCATCGCTTCGATCCAATCCGATCGTCGGATCGCGGACTGGAGTACTTGGGCGGTCTCCGAGTCGACTTGGAATTCCCAATCTCCGGATAAAGTCCATTTCGCGATCCCTTTGGAGGGGCGGACATCGATTCTTTTCACGTCCTCCCAGGTGAGATGTTCGAATCCGGGCTCCGATTGGATCTTCACAAACATCTCTTCGAAGGTCACCGTCGGAACCTTGCCGTTCCCTTTCCGTTCCGATGGCTGCACCCAAGGGATTTCTTTTTTGAGTTGCAACAGGATTCCGGTCGTCATCACGATGAAAAGAGGGATAGCGACAGCGAGAGTCCCCCAGTAATGGATACGACGATTCAGGATGGGAAGACGCATGGATGGCAGTTTAGGCGAACGAGGTGGAATGTCAGATCGATGGTGTTTGGAGAATCCTATTTCAAACGCTTGTACGATGCGACCATTTGTCCATCAAAGAATCTGCGAAGGGATTTCCAATATTTCGGTTCGGATATTGTCGAAACAGGGGAGCCTGAGAAAAGCAACTTTCCTGCGCATCCCTTTCGCTCCTTCTGGGTAGTTTGTAAACTCTTGCGAAATTCGCGAAACCATGTCGTAAATACGCGAGGACCGTTTGGATTTTGCGATCCAGACAACCCGGGTTGTCCGTCGTCCGGGGTAGCGCAAAGTGCAACCCCAGGTTGCGAGTTTTCCGGCATGCACTAGAGAAAAGATACCGTATGACCATGCAACGATTCTTGTTCCCAAGGTGGACCAACAAGCTCTTGGCTCTGCTCGGCGTGCTGATCGCGGGCGGTGGGGCTTACGCCAGCGTGCTGTTCCTCGGCGCGACCAGTCCGGTTACCTTGAACACGGGCTATCGCCCTGAGCAACCTGTTCCCTTCAGTCACGCTCTCCATGCGGGGGAGCTGAAAATGGACTGTCGCTACTGTCACAACTCCGTCGACAAGTCGGCGCACTCCACCATTCCGGCGACGCAGACATGCATCAACTGCCACAGCCCGAAGACTTCGGGTGGCGGCCCGGCGTTGTCGGCGGTCCATTCGGAAAGTCCGAAGCTGAAACCGGTGCATGAGAGTTGGCGAACGGGTGAATCGGTGGACTGGGTTCGGATCCACCGTCTTCCTGACTATGTCTATTTCAACCACTCTGTTCACATCGCCCGCGGCGTTTCCTGCGTCACTTGCCACGGTCGAGTCGACAAGATGGATGTGGTTTATCAAGCGAAAGATCAGTCGATGACTTGGTGTATCGACTGTCACCGCAACCCCGCTCCTCACCTTCGGCCCGTCGAAGAAGTCACCAATCTGGCTTGGAGCGCTGGCTCCGAGGAAGAGCAACTTGCTTTGGGCAAGAAGCTCATTGAAGAAAACAACATCAAACCTCAAACCAACTGTGCGGTGTGTCACCGATGAGCTTCACCGGTCTAGATCATCAACAGCGTTATTTTCGTAGTCTCGACGAGCTTCAAAAGACTCCCGAGTTCGAACAATTTCTGACCCGCGAATTTCCGCAGGCCGCATCGGAGTTTCCCGAGGGCGTATCGCGCCGTCGTTGGATTCAGATGATGGGGGCATCGCTGGCCCTCGGTGGTCTGGCCGGATGTCGTTACAATCGCGAGGAGATCGCGGCGTTTGTGATGCGGCCCGAAGGTCGTGTGCCAGGATTGCCCGAGTTTTTCGCCACCAACTTCGAGTGGGCAGGTGAGGTCGTCAACGCCCTCATCACCAACATGGAAGGGCGTCCGATCAAGGTGGACGGAAATCCTGACCATCCCACCTACGCAAACTCCCAGCCCAAGGATTTTGCAGAGAATGCGAAGTTGCGATCGGCTGGAACCAGCACCTTCGCACAAGCTTCGATCTTGTCCCTTTACGATCAAGATCGCATTCCTGCGCCTCTGTTCCGGTCCAAGCCGGGGGCGGCTGCCGAATCGTACGACAAGGACGAGACAAAGAATCGTCTCGCTGCTTGGGAGGCGTTCGGGAAGTACGTAGCAAGCGAGCGAGCCAAACTAGAGGGTAACGGTGGTGAAGGTTTAGCGATCGTGTTCGAGCCCACCTCGAGCCCATCGTTGCGTCGCACGTTAGCGGATGTCAAGGCAAAGCTTCCGAAGGCAACCTTTGTCAAATACGAGTCGATTTACTCGGGCAAATTGAGCAAGGCGTTGGATGCGGTCGGGGCCGGGAAAGCCTCCGTTTCGCTCAACCTGGACGCAGCCAAGGTCATTGTTGCGCTCGATGCCGATATTCTCGGCGAAGATGCAAACGCGGTTCATTATGCTCGCCAGTTCAGCAATCACCGTTCTCCTGACGGGGAATGGATGAATCGGTTGTATGCTATCGAGTCACAGTACTCCGTCACGGGTACCGCATCCGACTTCCGACTTGCATTGCAATCCTCTCAAATCCCTGTTTTCCTTCGCAAGATTGAGGAAGCAATCGAGAAGGGGACGATTGTCGAGGATAAGGAGGAAGAGAAAACATTCAATCGGCTCACCGATGATGAAAAGGTCCAGCGCGTTATTGAATCGATCGCGTCGGACTTGCTCAGCCACAAAGGCGAAGCGGTCTTGTGCGTCGGTAGTCACTTGGATTTGAACGTTCAGCTGGCTGCGCTCCGTATCAATGCGAAGCTTGGTAACATCGGAAAAACGTTGTTGCTTCAAGAGATCGCCGATGAAATGGAATCGGTTGAGACGATCAAGCTGGATGATTTCGTCAACCGAGTAGGTGAGTTCAAATCGGTGTGGGTGTTTGCATTCAACCCGGTTTTCACCGTGTCAGGTGACGTGGCGCTCGCAGAGGCCATCAAGAAAGTTGGCAATAGCGTCTACTGGGCCAACCACGACGACGAGACAGCCGATGTTTGCACTTGGTCGATTCCAGCCACCCATCCGCTCGAAGCTTGGGGGGACGTTCGCTCGCATGACGGCACCTATGGCATCGGCCAGCCGATGATTTCTCCGCTGTTGGACGGAAAATCGGCAGTGGAATTGCTGGCGATCCTGGCAGGTCTCCCGGAAACTTCCGGAGAGAAGATCGTAATGGAGACAGCCAAGCTGGTCGCTGGTGGATCGTTGTCCGAGCGGCAATGGAAAGAGATGCTGCACAGCGGTTTCTTGCCAGGCAGCCAAGCAAAGGCGTTTGCGGGTGAACTGAAGACGGACGCGAAGGCCTTGTCTGCAGGCGACGTTTCCGCAAATCCGTATGAGCTTCCCGACGGCACGATCCAGTTGGCCTTGAACAAGGACAAGTTGGAGGTTGTAGTCCGATCCAGCGAGAGTGTGTACGACGGGCGATTGGCTAACAATGGTTGGCTTCAAGAGTTGCCTCAAGCCATTTCGAAACTGACTTGGGACAACGCTGCTTTCTGCTCGATAGGCACCGCACGAAAGCTGGGGCTCAAGCACGGCGAACTCGCCATTTTCACTGCGGGCGACTCCAAGGTAACGCTTCCTGTATTCGTGATTCCCGGACACGCCGAAGGCTCGTTCACCTTCAACACCGGTTACGGCCGGGCGAAGAACAAGGGGGGAGTCATCGGTAGTGGGGTGGGAACAAATTTGGCTTCGTTCCGACGCTGGAATCAAGCGGCCGTGTATACGGGCGTTCAAGTTCGAAACACGACCAAGCCTTATCCGCTAGCAACCACTCAAGATCACTTCGCTCTCGAAGACGAGGGTGGGATGCGAGAGAACGCCAAGCGTTCGCCGCAGTTGGTTCGTGAAGGAACGCTTGACGAATACAAGAAGAATGTTGGTTTCACCGGTGAAATCGTCGAACACCACTTCGCCAATGAGTCCCTCTGGCAAGAGCCAAAGGTAGACGAAAACTACAAGTGGGGGATGGCGATCGATCTTAACAAGTGCATCGGTTGCAACGCTTGCGTGGTTGCGTGCCAGGCAGAGAACAACATTCCTATCGTTGGCAAAGAGCAAGTCATCCGCAGCCGGGAAATGCATTGGCTACGAATCGACCGCTATTTCCAATGCGACTTTGACCGCACCTATGAAGAGGGATCGTTCAAGGATCCGATCGATCCAACGATTGTGACGCAGCCGATGGCTTGTGCCCACTGCGAAACAGCGCCTTGCGAGCAAGTTTGCCCGGTGGCGGCGACAGTGCACACGGAAGAAGGCATCAACGCGATGGCTTACAACCGATGTATTGGAACCCGGTATTGCGGTAACAATTGCCCATACAAGGTGCGTCGCTTCAATTACTTCAACTACAACACCGAATACGGTTACTTCTACGGCTGGCAGGATAAGCGAGAGCAAGCTTCCGCGAAGCTTCAATCGTTGGTTCTGAACCCAGAAGTCACGGTGCGTGGCCGGGGCGTTATGGAAAAATGCACTTATTGCATTCAGCGCGTCCAGAACGGCAAGATTACGGCAAAGACAAAGGGAGACGGACGAGTGCACGATGGCGACGTCATCTCTGCTTGCCAAGCAGCTTGCCCAACCCAAGCCATCGTCTTCGGTGACTTGCACGACAAGACCAGCCGAGTGTACAAGCTGCATCAGGACGAGCGTTCTTACGCGGTTCTCGAAGAGATCAACATCAAGCCGAGAACGCTGTATCTATCGCGTATTCGCAATGTTCCCAAGCGTCTAGCCACCTCCATCCAAATCAATCCGAACCGTCCTGGTCATGGCCACGGACATTCGCATGACCACTCACAAGAATCAGGTGACCATGGCCACCATAGCTAGTACATCGTACAACCCGCGCGAGATTGATAACACCGTCGACATCCCGGGGCGTCGATCCCCGCTGATCACGGGCAATCAGACTTATAGCTCGGTTACCGAGATGGTCTGCCGTGTTGCAGAAGAGCCCCAGCCGATGCTTTGGTATGTGCTGTTCGGCTTTTCTTCTGTCACTGCAGTGATGTTCCTGTCACTGATCGGCTACCTGATCTTCACAGGGGTTGGTATCTGGGGTAACCAGAACCCAGTCTTCTGGGCTTGGCCGATCGTGAACTTCGTGTTCTGGGTCGGTATTGGCCACGCGGGAACGCTGATCTCGGCAATTTTGTTCTTGTTCCGTCAGAACTGGCGAACGAGTATCAACCGAGCTGCGGAAGCGATGACGATCTTCGCTGTTGTTTGTGCCGCAATTTATCCTGGGATTCACGTCGGACGGGCTTGGTTGGCGTTTTGGCTTTTGCCATATCCAAGTTTGAATTTGTGGATGTGGCCACAGTTCCGAAGCCCTTTGTTGTGGGACGTTTTCGCGGTTGGAACATACGCATCGACCTCGCTCGTGTTTTGGTACATGGGGATGATTCCCGACTTGGCGACCTACCGAGATCGAGCCAAGAGCCCGTTCAAGCGATTCATCTACGGTTTGTTCTGTCTGGGATGGACTGGTTCGTCGCGGCATTGGCTACGCTACGAAAAGGCTTACACCCTTTTGGCCGCCTTGGCCACCCCGCTGGTTTTGTCGGTGCACACGGTTGTTAGCTTTGACTTCGCCGTTTCCCAAGTCGCCGGCTGGCACACGACCATCTTCCCACCTTACTTCGTCGCCGGTGCAATTTTCTCTGGCTTTGCGATGGTGGTAACGTTGCTCGTTCCTGTCCGGAAAATTTACAAGTTGGAGAACTTGATCACGTTGCGACACCTCGACAACATGAACAAGATCATTTTGGCGACTGGCTCGTTGGTGGGGCTCGCGTACGGCACGGAGTTCTTCATCGCTTGGTATAGCAAGAACCAGTATGAAGGTTTCGCATTTTTGAACCGAGCGTTCGGTCCCTATTGGTGGGCTTACTGGACGATGGTTTCGTGCAACGTAATCTCTCCGCAGTTGTTCTGGTTTAAGAAGATTCGCACATCTCCGTTGTTGATGGTGATCGTTTCGATCTTTGTGAACATCGGCATGTGGTTCGAGAGATTCGTTATTACGGTGACTTCGCTGAGCCGAGATTTCTTACCGAGCTCGTGGGGTTACTTCAAACCGACGATTTTCGACGGTTTGATGTTCTTCGGAAGCTTCGGGGTGTTCATGTCTCTGTTCCTGTTGTTCTGTCGATACTTGCCGACGATTGCAATGTCGGAAGTCAAGGGGGTGATGTCCTCGACGGAGCATTCGGAGCATGCACAAGCCGCGTTGCTCGGTCATGGACACGGCGGGCATGGTAGCCACGGCCACCACTAATTCCCTTGATCCCACGCCAGGAGAGGTGACGAGCGCACCTCTCCACCTTACCAATCCATTTATCAACCGATACCTGACGATCGTACTATGAGTGATCACAAGCCAAAGACAACGAATGGGAACCGACCCCCACGAGCGTTTGGCTGGATGGCAGAGTTTTCCGACGAGCACAAGCTGTTAGAAGCAGCTCGCAAGGTTCGCGACTCCGGGTACACCGACACGGATGCATTTACTCCGTTTCCAGTGCACGGGATCGACGAAGCGTTGGGTATCAAGCCAACCAAATTGCCGTTCATTGTTCTCTGCTGCGGGTTGACCGGCCTAAGCTTGGCTTTGTTGATGCAGTGGTGGATGAATGGCGTCGACTACATGTACATCATTTCTGGAAAGCCATTCGGGATCACTCCAGCGTCGATTCCCGTGGCCTTCGAAATGACGATTCTGTTCTCGGCCTTCTCGACGTTCCTCGGGATGATCGCCTTGAACGGACTGCCACGATTCAGCAATCCTGTCTTCACGAGTGCTCGTTTCGATCGCGCGACCGACGACAAGTTCTTCTTGTACGTTAGCGCGAAAGACAAGTATTACAATCGAGAGTCCGTTCGCGAGCTTTTGGCCGGTTCTAGTCCAGATCATCTTGAAGAGGTGATCGAGGATTCGTCCCCTGCGGCTCTTCCCAAGGCTGTGTGGCTCGGTGCTTTGCTACTGGTTCTCACCGGGTTGATCCCCGCCATGATCGTTTTGAACATGCGAGCTGGATATAGCACCAAGCCAAGGTTCCATGTGTTCTTCGATATGGACTTCCAGCCGAAGAAGAAAGCACAGCAAACAACTACAATTTTCGCTGACGGTCGCACCATGCGTCCGCAAGTCGCAGGTACGGTAGCCAGGGGACAGCTCGACGAGGCTGACTCTTTCTACTTGGGTTACGATCCAGCGAAGCTCGCGGCAATGGAAGCGGTCGGCAATGCGGCAAAGCTGGTGTCGGTACAAGACGGATCAGCGCCTGCTGCCGGAGCGGCAGCCCCCGCGGCCGGAGCGACTCCACCTGCAGCGGCTCCCAACACAAACCTTCCTTGGCTTGACAAGTTGCCGATCGAGGCAAATGAAGCGAACATGAAGTTGGGGCAAACCAAGTTCCAGATTTATTGTGCAGCTTGTCACGGTTATGGCGGCTACGGCGATGGCTTGGTGCACAAGCGAGCGGATGCCTTAGCCCAAGGCTTCTGGATTCCCCCCTCCTCGATGCATATCGATCGGATTAGGTCTCAGCCGGTGGGGCAAATTTTCCACACGATCACCAAGGGGCAGGGGAAGATGCCTGGTTATGCTGCCTCGTTAACGCCGAAGGAGCGATGGGCGATTGCGCTCTACGTCAAGGCATTGCAGAAGTCTCAGAACGCGAGCATCGATGACATTCCAGTCGACAAGCGTTCGCAGCTTGAGCCTGCCGCCCCAACCGCAGCGGCACCTGCTGCTCCTAGCAAATAATTCGACCATTCTCGTTCGCCGGTACATAGACGCACCTTACCGAAATCGATTCGAAGACCATAAACATGAGTTTGAAATACGACCAAGAGACCGTTCAGCTACCGGAGACCTGGAAAGCAAAAGCGCCGCTCCTGATTTCTGCTGCCTTGATTTGCTTGGTAGTGGGAGCTGGACTTTGCTTTGTAGCTGGTAAGTCGGCTAACGTGCCGGGCGTATCGGCGACCAAGTACGTGATGCATTCGTATCTCGCGAACTTCATGTTCTTGTTTTCCTTTTCGTTGGGAGCTTTGTTCTTCATCCTCATTCAGTTCTTGACACGGGCGGGCTGGAGTTCCTCGATTCGTCGAGTTGCCGAAATTGTAATGGCCGTGCTTCCATGGTCGGCCGTGCTTTTCATCCCGGTTTTGTTGATGCTCTTCGCGAACGACACCAGCTTGTACGAGTGGAACCAATCCGCCGAGTCAATCGAGAACTCGGTGATTCGCGCTAAGGTTGGTTATTTGGAGCGTGGCTTCTTCACATTCCGAACGGTTCTGTACATCGGATTGTTGAGCGGGATAGCGCTTTGGTACTTTGGAAAGAGCCGAACCCAGGACGAAACGGGCGATGTTGAGCTTTCGGTTGACCGTCAGAAGTGGGCGGGCCCGATGGTGATGATTTTTTCGCTTACCGCGAGTTTTGCTGCGTTCGATTGGGTGATGAGTATCGATGCGGATTGGTATAGCACCATTTTCGGCGTGTATATCTTCGCCGCGAGCATGATGGCGTTCTTTGCGTTGATGGTGGTCATGTGCATGAGCCTTCAGAACGCTGGCAAGCTCAAGGATCTGGTGACGATCGAACACTACCACGACATGGGCAAGTTTATGTTCGGGTTCGTGATGTTCTGGTCCTACATCGCTTTCTCCCAACTTCTTTTGTATTGGTACGGAAACATCCCCGAGGAAACGTATTGGTACAAGGTCCGGTTGATGGGTGGTTGGGAATATTTCTCGTACGGCCTGATTTTTGTTCACTTCATCATTCCGTTTCTCGGTTTGATGAGCCGTCACGTTCGCCGACATCGCACGGGTCTTTTCTTCTGGGCTTGCTGGCTGATCGTAGTTCACTGGATGGATATGACCTATCTCGTGATGCCGAATGTGCCCGGGGGACTTCCTGTGTTGCCTTTGGTAGGACATTTTGTTGGTGGCGTCGGAATGCTTTTGATGCTTTGGGCGTTCTTTATCATCCGATCTTCGGGAGTTCCATTGGTTGCAATGCGAGACCCTCGGTTGCCGGAAGCCCTTACCTACACCAATCCGCTACTTTAATTCATCGATAATAACATGGCACGTTACGACGACTTGAACACGAATATGATCGCATACGCGACGGTCCTGAGCATCGTCGTTTTGGTGATCGTATTGCAAGGCACCCAGGCTCTCACATACAGCATGGTGAATTACGAGGACGCCCGAAAGGAAAGTCGTTCTTCCGATACACCCGGCAAAGTAAAGAGTGAACAGCTGGCAGCATTGAGCGGTTACAAAAAGGGATCGGTTCCTGATGAGACTGCTGCCACGCCTGGGGCTATGAAAGAGGTTTTCATGATCCCGATTGAAGAAGCCAAAAAGCTGGTTATCCAGGAGTTTTCCAACAAGTAGGACGATTTCGAGCCTTGAAACTGCATCTCACGAAACACTTGCTTGCTCCCGCGTTCGCCTTCATGGCGATATTGGGTTGCTGCGCGGGTAGTTTGGTAGCGGATTTCAAGGACGAGATCCCGAGGAACTTGATCGGAGTGGGAGTGGATGAGCAGCTCGATGGGGAAATCCCCCTTGATGTCGAGTTTGTGGATGACCGCGGGGCGACCGTGACATTCAGGAAGCTGCTGGCCGACAAGAAGCCGTTATTGCTGACCCTCAATTACAGCAATTGCCCCGGACTTTGCATCACGCAGATCAACGGGATGATTCAGGGGGTTAACGATGTGGGCGGGATCCAGCTGGGACGCGACTTTAAAATGGTTTCGCTTAGCATCGACCCCAGCGAGTCGGTTCAAAAAGCGGCAGCCACGAAAGCAAAGTATGCGGACGACCTGGAGAGCCATCATTCTTCGAGTGGATGGTTCTTTTTGACGGGATCCGAGGAGAACATTGTCAGGATTGCGAATTCCGTAGGGTTCCGGTACACGTACGACGCCAAGAACAAGCAATTCAACCATTCTGCTGCCGCGATATTCATCTCTCCCCAGGGACGAATCACACGCTATCTCTATGAGGTAGGCTTTATTCGCGGGGAAACTCTGCGGATGGCCTTCATCGAGGCAGGAGAGGGAAAGATTGGGAGCAGTTTCGATCGTTTTGTGCTCTGGTGCAGCCATTACGACGCAAATGAAAACAGATATTCGGCCAGCGCACGCATTCTCCTGTCGGTGACGGCGGGAGGGTTTGTTGCGGTCGGACTAGTGGGGTTGGTTCCGTTTTGGCTCTCGAAAAAGCGGCATTCGGCTCTGAGTGGCCAGTCCGGTGAGACATTGGGAATCCAGTGAAAGAATCGATCCAACTAGCGGATAGCACAGTAAACGCGGGCGAGCAGTGACAATTCGTCACGCGTCCAAAATAGACCAAACGAGTACACTTTAGAGATCCGGCGTCGAGAGGCGCCCGTTCCTTTTGACCCAAAGCGTAATATGAACTTCACATTTTTAGCCGATGAAGCAGCCGGATTTTGGTTTCCACCGGCTGCATCGACTTTCGCCGAGCAAGTGGATTTCTTGTACATGGCGATTCTTTGGATCAGCATTTTGTTCTTTGTGCCGATCGTCATCGCCATGCTTTACTTCATGGTGAAGTTCCGACAAAGACCGGGTTATAAGGGCTCACCAGAGGCCTTGCACAACACCCCTCTGGAAATCACATGGACAGTCGTTCCGACCTTCATCGTCGTTTGGATCTTCTGGGAAGGGATGATCGGCTATTTGGATATGGCTCGGATGCCAGACGACACCGTCGACGTCGCTGTCACGGCCGTCAAATGGAACTGGGCCTTCAAGTACAAGCAGAACGGTGCCGAAAGCACGGTCCTCTATCTACCAGTAAACAAGGACATCAAGTTGACGATGCAATCGCGAGACGTGTTGCATAGTTTCTTTGTCCCTGCTTTCCGAGCGAAACGAGACGTGGTTCCAGGACGTTATCACTACATGTGGTTCCATCCTACCAAAGAAGGGGTGTATGACTTGTTCTGCACCGAGTATTGCGGAGATAACCACTCGACGATGATCACCAAAGTGGAAGTCCTTTCGGAAGAGAAATACGCAGCCAAGTTGGCTGAACTCGTGAAGGAACCTGAAGACATTGTCGAGCGTGGAAAATGGCTGTACGAGCGAAAAGCTTGCAAGGGATGCCATTACGCGGGGGCCGACGGGGCCAAGGGGCCTGGTCCTAGCTACAATGGATCATGGGGCAAGCAAGTGCCTCTGGCAGATGGTCGCGAAGTCAAGTTCGACGAAAACTACGTTCGGGAGGCCATCTTGAACCCAGGAGCTGCACATCGAAAGGGTTACGAGACTGCGTCCGCAATGCCATCGTACAAGGGGCAGTTGAAAGACGAGCAAATCGACGCCCTGATCGCCTTCATTCAGTCCCTCGAGACCGCAGGTGCACCAGCCAAATAGGCTTGCCCCATTCCCAAAACACAAAGCGTTGACCGACTTTTAAGGATAAAGATTCATGAGTGCCGTTACGACTCCGATAACAGCGCCGACGACTACGCACGACGGTGCGACCGAGCATCACTACCTCAATCACTCGTCCGGTTTTTTAAGCTGGGCGCTGACGCTTGATCACAAGCGAATTGGGATGATGTACTTGGCCGGTATTCTTTTTGCGTTCTTCTTGGGTGGTGTGTTCGCTTTGGCGATCCGAATCCACTTGTGGAATCCGAACCAAGATCCGGACGCGGCTTGGTTGACCAACGCGACATACAATCGCGTGTTCACGCTCCACGGCGCGATCATGGTTTTCTTGTTCATCATTCCGAGTATCCCAGCCGCGTTGGGCAATTTCCTGTTGCCGATCATGCTGGGAACAAAGGACGTTGCGTTTCCTCGGTTGAACCTAGGTAGCTTCTACCTTTGGATCACTGGATTGATTTTCTTTGCATACACATTGTTCTCCACTCAGATCGATACGGGTTGGACTTTTTACACGCCTTACAGTATCGAGGCTAAGAGTGCGGTCGAAGCGGCCACATTGGGGGTATTCATCCTCGGTTTTAGTTCGATTTTCACTGGATTGAACTTTATCGTTACCATCAACACGATGCGTCCACCCGGAATGTCGTGGTTCAAGATGCCACTGTTCCTTTGGGCTTTGTATGCAACGTCGATCATCCAAGTTCTAGCAACACCTGTTCTTGGTATCACCGTCTTGCTTCTCGCTTTGGAGCGAACGTTCGGTATCGGGATTTTCGATCCCTCGCTTAACGGTGACCCGGTCACATTCCAGCACTTTTTCTGGTTCTACTCGCACCCTGCTGTGTACATCATGATTCTGCCAGCGATGGGGATCATTAGCGAGCTGATGAGCGTTCACAGCCACAAGGGGATCTTCGGATACCGAATGATCGCCTACAGCTCGATCGCGATCGCACTGTTCGGGTTCTTGGTCTGGGGTCACCACATGTTCACTTCGGGCATGGCCGACGTGACCACTATCGTCTTCAGCGCACTAACGTTTACCGTGTCAATTCCGTCGGCGATCAAGGTGTTCAACTGGCTTGGCACTATGTATCAGGGGACGGTCGCTCTGAACACGCCGATGATCTATGCCCTCGCGTTCATCTTCTTGTTCACGATCGGTGGTTTGACTGGGTTGTTCTTGGGAGCTTTAGCGACGGACATGCACCTCCACGACACGTACTTCGTTGTCGCTCACTTCCACTATGTGATGATGGGTGGGACCTTGGTTGCGTTCTTGGGTGGGTTGTTCCACTGGTGGCCAAAGATGACCGGCAAGATGTTCAACGATCCGATGGGGATTGTTTCTGCGGCTATCGTCTTTGTTGGGTTCAACTTGACGTTTTTGCCTCAGTTCGTGTTGGGAACACGGGGCATGCCTCGCCGATATGCTTCCTACGTTCCTGAGTTCCAATCGCTCCACCAGCTTTCCACGGTGGGGGCTTGTATCCTCGGGTTCGGTCTTCTTGTGGCTGGATTGGTGTTGTTGCATTCGCTGTTCTACGGCAAGAAGGCACCAATGAACCCCTGGGGTGGAGCAACGTTGGAGTGGGAATGCTCGTCCCCACCCCCGCACGATAACTTCAGCCATCCTCCTGCTGTCGGCGATCCCTATGATTTTGCCAATGTGGAGTACGATGGTAAGACCGGTGGTTACTACAAGAAAAAGAAGTAGCCATTGCATTTCCTAAACATTTCATTCGAATTGAAAGCATCGCTCCAGATTCATGGGGCGATGTGCATTCCAAGATCCTATAAGCGAAAACATGACTGAAGTAGCCGCACACACGGACGGACATGATCATGGGCATCACGACCATCCATCTTGGTTAGCCCACCACTTCGACGACGCAGAGCAGCAGTTTGACTCTGGCAAGCTCGGGATGTGGCTATTTCTCGTCACTGAAATCTTGTTCTTTTCAGGGATGTTCTGCGCTTACGTCCTATACCGGAATCGAAACCCTGAAGTTTTTGAATTCTGCAGCGCGTTCTTGAATGAGAAGCTCGGCGCGATCAACACAGGCGTGCTTCTGTTCAGCTCTCTGACGATGGCTTGGGCCGTCCGTGCATCCCAGCTCAAGCAGCACAAGCTGTTGGTCGGGATGTTGGGCGCAACCTTAGGTTGTGCTGCCATCTTCTTGGGAGTGAAGTCCGTTGAATACACCCACAAGTGGTCGCTCGGTCTTCTTCCTGGACGTATGTACGTCGCACAAATGGAAAACGGCTATCACTCAGATGTTGATTATCTAACACCCCTGTGTATCGCACCTGCGGTCCTCACGGTTTTGTTTGCGTTGTACTACGTTTATTCGTTGGTGATCGCGAGCAAGTTTCATCAGCGTGTTGCGGGTCCGCTTTTGGTCGCAGGTCTGTGCTTCTTTGGAGGCATCTACCTTGGGCAGTTCATCGAGGGTGGAGAACATCACGGGGATTCCCACGGGGCCCATGCGGACGCAGGGCATGGCGAGCATGCTTCACACGATGAAGAACATGCAAAAGAGGCGGGTTCCGAGACTCCAGCACCAGCCGAAGCGAGCGCGGCGTCGAGCGATACGGGAGTCGCTTTGGTTTCAACATCCTCGGGGCCTCTCCACGACGTTGCCGTCGATCCGAAGGAGGCAGCCATTCCCAATGCGGAAGTTAACAATCAAGGGATGGCGGGATTGTTCTTTAGCATTTATTACTGCATGACCGGCGTTCACGCGGTTCACATTATTGGTGGAATGTTGGTGATCTCCTGGTTGATCGTGAAAGCAGCACGAGAGGAGTTTCATTCGAAGTATTATGGTCCGGTCGACAATGTTGGACTTTACTGGCACTTGGTTGACTTTATTTGGATTTACCTCTTCCCACTCTTGTACTTGATCACCTAGTGGTCATTGGATCAGTGGCGTAGTTAACGAAACACCGACAAGCTTTACCCAAACGCGAATAAGCACGAGATCTTCGATGGCAGATACACACTCTCACTCTCATTCCGATCATGGACACGCGGACGGCGAGTTCTCGCACCCGATGCCTGTTTGGATGCTATTGGCGGTTTTCTTTGCTCTGCTAGGGCTGACGTTTCTTACTGTCTTCCAGGCTCAGTTTGACTTGGGAAGTCTGGAAATCGTGTTTTCGCTGATCATTGCCTCGATCAAAGCGGGGCTTGTCATTGCCTTTTTTATGCACTTGGTTTGGGACAAACCCTTGAACGCGATCGCGATTTTCAGCAGCTTGATTTTCGTCGCGCTGTTTCTTGGATTCACTTTGATGGACGCTCAGCAATACAACGAGCGGCTCATCATGGATCCAAAGAATGAGATCTTAGAAAACTCGACACCGAAGGCTCGATTGATCAAAGCGAGCGAGTAGTGGGCTGAGCCCAGCAAGCCTTAGGAAAAGATCAGGCTTGGAGTGACGCAGTAGATATTCAAAAAGCCGGGTGCCAAAAGAATGGCAGCCCGGCTTTTTGTTTGGAGGGATGTCTAGGAATCGGTGGCGGATTACGACTCAAGCCAGATCCGAAGCATGCGGCGAAGCGGCTCTGCAGCGCCCCAAAGGAGTTGGTCTCCGACGGTGAAAGCGGAAAGAAATCGGCCCGGGTGGCTGGGTTCAAGTTCTAATTTCCTCAGTCGCCCAACGGGGCAGATTAAAGTGCCGGTGACGGCAGCTGGGGTGAGCTCCCGCATGGAGAGCTCCCGTTCGTTGGGTACGACTTTAGCCCACGGATTCGCTGCGGCCAGCATCTCGACGATTTCATCGAGCGGGACATCTTTCTTCAGTTTGATCGTCAACGCTTGGCTATGGCAACGCATGGCCCCGATGCGGACGCAAATCCCGTCGACAGGAATCGTGTTGGGAGCCAGTCCAAGTATCTTATTGGTCTCGGAACGCCCCTTCCACTCTTCTTTGCTTTGCCCGTTTCCGAGATCTTTATCAATCCAAGGAATCAAGCTTCCTGCGAGCGGTACTCCGAACTGGGAGGTGGGATAAGCCTCAGAGCGAATCGTATGGGCGACTTGACGGTCGATTTCGAGGATAGCCGAGGCGGGGTCTGAAAGAAGGTCTGCAACGCTGGCGTGGGCGGTTCCCATTTGATGGAGGAGTTCACGCATGTTTTGCGCGCCCGCCCCCGAAGCGGCTTGGTACGTCATGCTGGTGAGCCATTCGACTAAATCGTTTTGAAAGAGTCCATGGAGAGCCATGAGCATGAGCGAGACAGTGCAATTACCACCGATGTAGGCTTGGATACCGTCCTTCAAGCCGTTTCGAATCACATGGTCGTTCACAGGGTCCAAGATGATGATTGCGTGTTTGTCCATGCGAAGCGTCGATGCCGCGTCGATCCAGATGCCTTGCCATCCGCTGGCTCGCA
>JALOQZ010000292.1 GCA_025459245.1 Pirellula sp. | reverse complement strand
GGCCGCTTGGTACGGCCAATGAGGATCGGCCAAGAACGGACGACCGATCGACGCGAAATCGATTTTTCCTTCGCGGATCATTCGATCCGCGCTTTGTGGGCCATCGATAAACCAGCTTGTCGTTCCGGGGAGCCCCGTTTCTTTCAGGACACGTGCTGCGATGTCTTCCAGGAGATTGGGGCCCCAAGGAATCTGTGCGCTGGGAGTGTTGAAGCCGATAGAGACGTCGACCGTGTCGAGCCCCTCGCTTTTCATATTTCGTAACAAGTCGATGCACTCAATAAGTCGTTCCTCGTCGTTTCCATCGAACTCAACAACACTGAATCGCACAGCTAACGGAAGTCTTTCAGGCCAAACTTTACGAACGGCTATCAACGTTTCCATGAGATAACGGCCGCGATTCTCCGCAGAACCGCCATACTGGTCGCTCCGGGTATTCGAATACTTGGACCAGAAATTCTGAGCCAAATATCCGTGTGCAAAGTGGAGTTGTAGCCATTCAAAGCCTGCATCTCTCGCTCGCTCTGCCGCTTGAACCGTGCATTTCTGGACTCGTTGAATTTCCTCTAAACTCATCTCGCTGGGAACGCGAGAAAGATTGGCACCAAAAGGAATTGCCGACGGAGCGATCGGAGTCCATGAATTCGGTTGGCCCTCGGGTATATGGTCATCTCCTTCCCAAGGTCGATTTGCGGAGGCCTTTCGACCGGCGTGGGCAATCTGAATCCCCGGGACGGACTTCCAATGCTTGATCGACTGTACAATCGGCTCCAGCGCGGCTGCTTGTTTGTCATTCCATAGGCCGGCATCGCCCCAGCTGATTCGTCCTTCTGGCGAGACCGCAGTCGCTTCTAAAACGACCAGGCCGGCACCGCCTCGCGCAAGGGAAGTGTAATGGACGCGATGCCATTCGTTAGCGACTCCCTCTTCTGACATATACTGGCACATCGGGGAGACCGCGATCCGATTACGAAGAGTCGCATCCTTCAAACGAAACGAATCGAACAGACCTGGCATAGTCCTTGGAGCCTTAATGCGTTGGAGATCAGTTGTCGAGAACAGACGGGGATGTCCCGTTATTTGTTGTCGGCGCCGGTGTCGAGAACAGCCATGAACGCCTTTTGCGGGATATCGACCGATCCGATCGACTTCATTCGCTTCTTACCTTCGCGCTGCTTGGCCCACAATTTTCTCTTTCGAGTGATGTCACCGCCGTAACACTTCGCCGTTACATTCTTTCGCATTGCGGGTACCGTTTCGCGGGCGATAACGCGGCTACCGATGGCCGCTTGGACAGCCACTTCGAACATATGTCGGTCGATCTCTTCTTTGAGTTTCTTCACGACCGCTCGTCCGCGACGATCGGAGTCCCGTCGATCGCAAATGACGCTGAGTGCATCCACTCGCTTCCCGTTGACCAAGATATCCATTCTCACCAAATCCGCTTGTTCGTATCCGATGATCTCATAGTCCATGGTCCCGTAACCACGCGTTGCACTTTTCAGCTTGTCGTGGAGATCGTAGATCACTTCTGCAAGCGGCAGATCATAGGTGACGAGGGATCGGGTAGCGGACAGATACTCGTTTCCTTTGAGTACACCACGACGGTCTTGGCAAAGCTTCATGACAATGCCGATGTATTCCTGAGGCAATACAAAGTTGACGCGAACGATGGGCTGCCGAAACTCTTCGATATCCCCCGAGTCGGGGACTTCTTGAGGGCGGTGGATCTCCAGCTTTTCACCGTTTCGAGTGATGATCTCGTACGTTACGTTGGGAGCTGTTTGCACCAAATCCAAATTGCATTCGTTCTCGAGTCGCTGCTGAATGATTTCCATGTGCAGCAATCCAAGGAAGCCGCAACGGAATCCGAACCCTAGGGCTTCGCTCGTTTCCGGAGCGAATTCGAACGAAGGATCGTTGATCGCGAGCTTCTCCAGCGCATCTCGCAGCTCGGTAAACTCTTGGCCATCGCTGGGGTAGAGGCCGCAATAAACCATGCGTTTGGGTGGCTGGTAGCCCTCAAGTTGTTTTGCATTGGTATCGCTGACCAACGCGACGGTATCGCCGATTCGCACATCCTTGAGCGACTTGATATTGCATATTAGATAGCCCACTTCCCCCGCTCGGAGCTTGTCGCAAGCGCGACGTTCTGGGACGAACTGGCCCAACTCGAGGACTTCGTAGTTCGCACCGACCCCGAGGAATCGAACTTTGTCACCGCGTTTGATTTCCCCTTCCATCAGACGGACGTAGGTGATGGCTCCACGGTAATCATCGTAGTGGGAATCGAAAACCATCGCTCGGAAGGGAGCTTGGATATCTCCGGTCGGTGCAGGGATGCGTTCGACGATCGCTGCGAGCAATTCGTCAATGCCGATCCCAGACTTGCCAGAACACTTCACAATCTCCTCGGGATCGATTCCGAGGACCTGTTCCATCTCCGCGGTCACTTCGTCGATGCGAGCGTGAACCAAGTCGACTTTGTTGATCACCGGAATGATTTTTAAATCGTGGTCCATAGCCGAGTAAGCGTTGGCCACGGTTTGGGCTTCGACACCTTGAAACGAATCGACCAAAAGCAACGCGCCTTCGCAGCAGCTCAAGGATCGAGACACTTCGTATTGGAAGTCGACGTGACCAGGGGTGTCGATCAAATTGAGTTCGTAGGTTTGGCCGTTGTATTTGTAATTCAGCGAAACGGCTTTTGCTTTGATCGTGATTCCGCGTTCACGTTCGAGGTCCATCGCATCGAGGAGCTGCTCCTTCATCTTTCGGATCTCTACGGTTCCCGTCCGCTCGAGAAGCCGATCGGCGAGGGTGCTTTTGCCGTGGTCGATGTGGGCAATGATACAGAAGTTGCGGATATTCGCCTGTGGAATCTCGCCTGGTTTGCCGCCCGCTTTGACTGAACTCATGAATGCGACCTACTTTTCATTCTTTTCGTTTTGATTTGAATCGGCTCTGGCGATCCCAGCGGCACCGAGATATCCGGCATCGGAACCCAGCGATGCAAACTCGATCCGAGTCCCTTGGGCGACATACTCAAAGCTTCGTTCTTCAAACGAACGAATGGTTGCTGAGAGGAATCGTTGTCCAATCGTGCAATCTTTTCCACCGAAATCCATCGCTCCGCCTAGTACGACGAGCCCCGGGTCAAGGACGTGTACGAGTGTCGCAATGCCAATCCCTAGATATTCCGCGGTTTCATCGATCAATTTCAAACTGAACACGTCCCCTTGTAACGCCGCCTCGTAGACTCGCTTGGCGGTGATCGGTGTCTGCAAAGAACGGAGAATGCTCGTAGCCCCCGCAGCTATCTTTTCTTGGGCGCGGGCTGCAACGGCGCTCGCGCTCGCGTAAGCCTCGAGGTGTCCGCGACCGCCGCCCCAAACGCACAACCGTGCATCTGGTGAAGAGTCAACAATCAAATGACCACACTCGCCGCCAAAGCTATTCTTTCCGACGATCAAGTGATCATCGACGATCACTCCCCCGCCAACTCCCGTTCCGAGCGTTAGCATGACCATGCTGCTATAAACCCGTCCCGTACCTACCCAAAATTCACCAAAGGCTGCGGCGTTCGCATCATTCGCGAAGGAAACGGGAAGACCGATCTCTTTTTCCAAACAAGAAACGATTGGAAAATGGTGCCAATGGGGGTGATTGGGTGGCTCGATGAGCATCCCTTTGGGAATGTCTTGGCTGCCCGGAGTTCCCAAACCTACTCGCCGGATATCTTGCAAGCAAAGGCCAACGTCGGAAAGCATTTCGCGACATGTCTCAGCGACGCGGCGCATGGCATCCGCGGGGCCGCGAGGCTCCTCGGTAGGGATCGCTCGAAAACCGAATGTCCGGCCTTGATCATCCACCAAACCAATCTTGATACCGGTTCCCCCAACATCGATTCCGAGGACGAAGGGAGGGTGAGCGTCGGCGATACGGAGAATGGGCTGGGAGGTCATAACATCTAAAAAGGGAACCATTTGCGGCTTGTGACAAGCATCGCGGTACGGGAAAAGTATAGGTGAATTCCCGCGATTCCCATAGGCTTAATTTCCCCGCCTAGCGGAGACGCGATGCTCGCAATTTGTTGCGAAACGCCTGAACGGCTTGATCGCTGGGGGCTAATCGTAGCAATTCCTCGGCGATCGCTTCTGCCCCCAGCAAATCCTGGTTCTCCAAATAGCAGCTGGCCAGTCGCAAGCCAATCGGAACTTCGGTGGGCATAAACCGCCGAGCGGCCTTCAAGTGCTCGATTTCTTGATCGAGCTTTCCTAGCGCCCTTGATGCGTCCGCCAGCCAAATTTCCCGCTTGCCAATCGGAAGCTTCGAACCGTCAAAGGTTTCGATCGCTTTCTCCCAAAGTTGCCTGTTCAATTCCGGAAACTTGTCTTTGGTAAACACCGCTGTTGCGAGCGACTGCAGGATATCGCTGCGGGGGGGGAAAATGGAAATGTCGATATTCTCAGGTTCTCGTTCGACGATGAGATTCCTCGCCGTTGCGATCGATGAACTCGGCTTGGTTCTCATGGATTGTTTCCAGATCGTATCGAGCTGATCGTCGGTCAGTTGTTTCCGGAAGAGCAGCGCTGAGTTGATCATTTGCTTAGGGACATGTCGGCCTAGCATGTCCACAGGAGACACCAATCGAGCCATGTCGTCTCGCGAGCATCGCAACGTAGACAAACATCGCCCCCAGCAAGCTCTCCAGTCGAGGGGAGCCATCCAATGGCTTCTGGCATAAAACGCGGAGGCTTGCTCTAGCAGTTCCACGGCCGGCTTCCCACCTGCTTGTTCGACAAGTATCTCTTGCGAGGAGTCGGAAACCGATCGATCCAGGCCGATCTGCAGCAAGATCGGGTCTGTCGTGTGCCATGCGGTTTTCCAATTCACATTGCCGGGCGCTTTGACCAGTTGATTGCGTTGAAAATCGTACAGGCATCCATCCGCGAGCAATCGCAGAGCCAATGGATTTAGCTTCAACGCATCTGCCCCCAGTGTCCATTGCGACACGAGCGTCCGATAGCGATCGGGGGTCTGTTCTTCAATGGGCTTCCGCGACTCGCTCTTAACCCACCACTCCATCGCTTCACCAGCGGCTAGGTTTCCGAGATCGGGTTCGAT
>JALOQZ010000424.1 GCA_025459245.1 Pirellula sp. | reverse complement strand
CAGCGAAGCCGGGTCGAGCGCATATTCTGGTTGCGGAGGAATTGCCAAAAATCCTGCGGCATCGAGTCGGGCCAAACGAGCTTGCTCAAGCCTCGTGTCGCTCAACGTTTGGGACGGGGGATTCGCTGATTGCGATTGTGCCCATGCGGCGTCGACCTCAGTAAACAGCTGGCTATAGTGCAATCGAATCGCGTCGGAATCCCCCTTCATTTCGTGCCACTTGCTAAAGAACTCGGAGTCCTTTTGATTCTCTAAATGAATACGGCAATAGTGCAGTATGCGAGGATGAAGCTCTCGCGGTAACGCCACGCTTTCCACCTCGCCTAATGTGGCACCGACAGGCAACAGGGCCGCGGCAGCTAGGTAGTCGGCCGCTTTGGCTCGGGCTGACTTGCGAATACTCTCATAAGCCTCTGCTTTGTAGCTTGCAGCCGCTTGCTTGGCTGCTGCGATGGCTGCTTCCACGCTTTTGAGTCGCTCAGTATCCGAAGCCGTTGAGAACTCATGCTCATACCAATACTTGATGGCTCCATAACGCTCATCGGCAAAGGATCGAGTCCCCTTAAAGATGGCAGCTAACGCGTAGTAATCGTGCTGCGATACCGGATCAAATTTGTGATCATGGCAACGCGCACATCCGAGCGACATCCCCATAAAGACCTTGCCCACGGTATCGAGCTGTTCGTCGATCGTATCCATGAAAAGCTTCTCGACATCCGGTTCCGCCAAAACGCGAGCTCCCAACGCCAAAAATCCAGTCGCAGTCTTGGTCTCTTCGTTGGCATAGGGTGCAAGATCACCTGCAATTTGCTCGATCAGAAACTGGCGAAACGATTTGTCTTCGTTAAACGACTTGATGACATAATCTCGATATCGCCAAGCGTTTCCAAAGGCTATGTTTTCATCGAGTCCATTGGAATCCGCGTAGCGAGCAACGTCCAACCAATGCCGACCCCACCGAACTCCATATTGCGGGGAAGCCAAGAGTCGCTCTACCAAGTCGGTATACGCAGTCGGGGAATCGTTTTGTTCAAAATCGGCCACTTCTTCGGGTGTTGGTGGCAGGCCTGTTAGCCCTAGGGTGATGCGTCGAATCAAGGTCCGTTTATCGGCATGTTAAGCTTGTGGCGAATAAAGTTATCAACAGGTGTTTGCACCCAAGTGATGTCGTTGACTTGAGGTAAAGTTGGGTTGCCAAGTGGCTTGAACGACCAGAATTGTTTTCCTTCTTCGAGGCTTAAACCTGTGACAGGCTTGGCTCGCGCACCTCCCTCTTCTGGGGCAACTCTAGGATCTGGTGCACCGCGAGCAATCCAATCTCGGACGAGGCCAATCTGCTGATCCGTAAGCCGACCAGACGGAGGCATTTGCAAGTGCTCGCTCTTGTATTCAATCGCCTTGAGCAGAAGACTCTCTGAGGCATTTGCTCCCAAGGCAATGGCGGGTCCCGTATCGCCACCATGTAAAAGACCAGATCGCGATTCCAAAGAGAGTCCACCATTGAGCTCCGAACCCGAGTGGCATTCGTAGCAATGTTCGATCAGTAGTGGGCGAATCTTGGATTCGAAGAACTCTAGGTCGGTTGCCGAGATTGCGGCATCGCCGCTGGGTGGAACAATCTCTTGGAATGCGTAGAGCGATGACTGGAACGCTAGTGAGCCAAAGAAACCGGAAACGTTTCCTGACATTACCAAGGCAATAAGATAGAACGTAATGTGCCGTGCTCGGATACTGGATGTTTGTCGTTTGGAGAGGATTACCATAAGCGGTCTCATTAAGTTATGGCTTGATCGAGTCGTGGTTTAAGCAAACAAATCAGCG
The DNA here is from genome assembly GCA_025459245.1 of Pirellula sp. Taxonomy (GTDB): domain Bacteria; phylum Planctomycetota; class Planctomycetia; order Pirellulales; family Pirellulaceae; genus JBKCUI01. Next base: position 934 of record JALOQZ010000424.1, on the reverse strand, counting down.
ATCCGAGATCTTGAGGGCTGACCGGATCACGATCAGGATAGGCCCCTTTGCTATCGCTCGATCCGTAAATCATGCCGCCCCGAATCCCACCTCCAGCCATGAGTCCGCTGTAACAAAAAGGCCAGTGTTCGCGACCTGAGTTTTCTGGAGTAATGGTGGGCCTTCGACCAAATTCACCAACCCATACAACCAACGTTTCGTCAAGCATGCCACGTTCGTCGAGATCTTCTAACAATGCAGCCAACGCGCGATCAGCGGGGGGGATAAGATCATTTTTGAGACGATTAAAATTGTCGCCGTGAGTGTCCCAGAAATTCATGCCATCGTTGTGCCAATTGACGGAAACCATGGGGACTCCATGCTCGATCAATCGACGCGCGAGCAATACACCTTGGCCGTGTATGTTTCGGCCATACCGTTCCCGCATGGCAGTCGGCTCAAGTCCTAGATCAAAAGCGTTTCTGACATTGGGTGATGTCAGCATTTCGTAGGCTTTGATTTGATGACTTCGGAGGTCGGAGATTTGGGTTGCTGCGTCCGCATTAGCTCGGAACTGGTCGAACGAACGAAGCAGATGATAACGCGATGCACCGAGATAGCCACCATGTTGTCCAGGAGCTTCGCCCCCCGGTGCAGCGGGGTGAAAAGCTTTCCATGGCAACGTCACGAAAGGGGGGAGCCCATTGTTAGGAGGCTGAAGCTTGGCCAAAAGAGAACCGATGTGTGGCGAGTCCTTATCGCTAGGCGGCGTCGCATCGCTTTTCAGAACCGGGGCCAGCTTGCCGGTCACTGTTAAATGCCCGCTGGAAAGATGAGCCGGGTCGTCGTGCGTGAGAGAACGAATGAGAGCGATCTTGTCCGTGTTCTTGGCTAGCTCGACAAAGTGTTCGCAAATCTCCATCCCAGGCACGCTGGTTGGGATGGGTTTAAACGG
>JALOQZ010000039.1 GCA_025459245.1 Pirellula sp. | reverse complement strand
GCGAAAATCCGAAGCGTTCAGCCGGGGCGTTCTATCGATGGTTTTGTTACGATCCTGCAAGGTCTCCGAGTTGGCGAAACCATCGTGTCGGATGGTTCATTCAAAATCCGTCCCGATCTTTGGGTGAAGGCAGGCCCTACGGAGGCTAGTCCCGCTCAGGAAGGTTCCGGTAAGGCGAGCCCAACGCAGGAACCTGCATCATGAAGAATCTTACCGACCTCTTCATTCGCCAGCCTGTCTTGGCGATTGTTGTCAATTTGATCTTGGTATTGATCGGTATCCGCACGGCGCAGTCGTTGCCGATCCAGCAGTTTCCCAAGCTGGAGAGTACTTCGATCCAGATCACAACCGTTTACATCGGTGCAAGTGCGGAAACGATTCGCGGGTTCTTGACGACCCCCATTGAGAAAGCGGTTTCGTCCATCGCTGGCGTGGACTTTATCGAGTCCTCGAGCGTTGCTGGCATTAGTACGATAACGATTCGGTTGAAGCTTAATCACAGTGCGACGGCTGCGCTATCGGAAGTAAACGCACGCCTTCAGCAAGTAAGGCGAGAGCTTCCGACCGAATCGGAGCCATCGGTGGTTGAAATTCAGAGAGCGGACCGCCCCTACGCCTCGTTCTATTTGAGCTTCACCTCCGACGAATATGAAATTCCCGCGCTCACCGACTATTTGATGCGTACGGTGCAGCCTCAGTTCTCAACGATCTCTGGAGTACAGAGAGTCGGTGTCGAAGGGGGCCGAATTCCCGCTATGCGTATCTGGATTTCTCCTTCCCGTTTGTCGGAACTGAATCTCACTCCAGGCGATGTGTACGGTGCACTTCGAAGAAACAATTACCTGGCCGCGATTGGAAGAGTTAAGAATGATGCCGTTCAAGTTGACTTGCTCACCGATACCGATTTGAAGACGGTCGAAGAGTTCGAAGATCTCATCGTATGGCAGAATGATGGGGCTGTGATCCGATTGCGCGATGTCGCCAGAGTTGAGTTCGGATCCGAAGAACCGAATATGGTGGCCATGTATCGAGGGCGCGAGGCTGTCTATCTATCGGTCTGGCCTTTGCCTGGAATCAATGAGATCGAAGTGGCGAATCAACTCAACGCGTCGATGGAGAAGCTGCGTCCGACATTGCCAAAACATATCGACATGCAGTTGGCATTTGATGCGACGAAGTTTATGCGTGATTCCCTCTATGAAATCTCGCAGACATTGATCGAGACGATTTGCATTGTGGGAATTGTTGTCTTCCTATTCATGGGTTCGATTCGCACCGCAATCGTTCCATTGGTCGCGATGCCCGTATCCTTGATTGGCGCGTCCATCCTCATGTATTTGATGGGGTTCTCGCTCAACCTACTCACGCTGCTCGCTATCGTTCTCGCGGTCGGTTTGGTCGTCGATGACGCCATCGTGGTTGTTGAAAACGTACAGCGGCACATTCAAGAGGGTTTGAGCAAGTTCGATGCTGCGATTGTAGGAGCTCGCGAATTGGTCGGGCCGATCATCGCGATGACGATCACCTTAGCTGTGGTTTATGCCCCTATCGGATTCCAAGGTGGATTGACGGGGATGTTGTTCCGTGAGTTTGCATTCACTTTGGCCGCCGCAGTCTTGCTCTCCGGTATTGTGGCTGTGACTTTGTCTCCGGTGATGAGTGCGGTGATGTTGAGCGCATCTGGCAAGGAGCCTTGGCTTACGCGACAAGTGAATTGGATTTTCGACCGAGTTCAAACTGCTTACGGAGTTGTTTTGGAGCGGCTATTGGGCATACGCTGGACGATCGCCCTGCTCACACTGGTGCTTGGGATGGCTGCCGTTCCTTTTTATCAAAGGTCAGCGAAAGAGCTGGCGCCGATCGAGGATCAAGGAGCGATTGGCGTGATGCTTCAAGCGTCCCCCGATTCTACGCTAAAGAGTACGACCCAGTGGGCTACGCAGCTTGCGACCCAATTCGATAAAGCGCCTGAAACCGATTACATGTGGGCGGTCATCGGGTCCAACAGCGGCTTCGGTGGCGTGATCACCCATGATTGGCACGAACGCAAAGAGCATGGGCAACGCAGTACTCAGGAAATGTTTGGCGAAGTCTATTATCTGGCTTCACAAGTTCCCGGGTTGCGGCCTCTCCCAATTTTGATGCCTCCCTTACCTGGTGCGGGTAATTTCGATGTGGAAGTCATTCTCAAAGGGGACATGGACCTCTCTCGCATGATCGAGATGTCGGGCAGTATCGTGCAGCGGGCCATGGAGTCGAACATGTTTCTGTTCGTTGACCCCGACTTGAAAGTCGATTTGCCGCAGGCTCAAGTTGTGGTGGATCGAGAGAAAGTCGCTGACTTGAAGCTGGATTTGGCTGCCATTGCCCAGGAGCTTGGAGTGCTTCTCGGAGGCGGTTATGTGAATCGTTTCAATCATTTCAATCGGTCCTATCAAGTCATCCCGCAGTTGGCGGACGAAGATCGCAAATCGACCAACGAACTGATGGATATCAAGATTCGAACACCCAATGGGCAGTTGATCCCCGTATCTGCCTTTGCCAGTATTCAACCTAAGACAGCACCTCGCGTCTTGAGTCGATTTCAACAGCAAACGGCATTGAAGTTCAATGCCGTTATGATTCCTCCCTTCACGAAAGAAGTGGGGCTCCGGGCGATGGAAGAAATCGTTCGCGATGTCGCGGGTGAGGATGCTAGTTTGGACTATGCTGGCGAGTCCCGTCAGATTCGACAGGAGGGGTCTGCATTGACAGTGACGCTCGGGATCGCCTTGGTGTTGATTTACTTGGTCTTAGCGGCGCAGTTCAAATCATTTCGGGATCCGTTGATTGTTTTGATCGGCTCGGTACCACTCGCGATATCCGCATCGCTCTCGATTACCTATCTCGGGCTGACCACGATCAATATTTATTCTCAAGTTGGTTTGATCACCTTGGTCGGGCTTGTCGCCAAGAACGGAATCTTGATCGTGGAGTTTGCAAACCATCTTCAGGAGCAGGGGTTAGGGAAGAGAGTTGCTGCGTTGGAAGCGGCAAAAACTCGACTCCGTCCGGTTCTCATGACCTCAGCAGCAACAGTCCTCGGCCACTTGCCACTCGTGTTTGTAACGGGACCTGGAGCGGAGGCTCGAAACAGTATCGGAATCGTGCTCGTTGTTGGGATGGCGATTGGTTCTCTCTTTACCTTGTTCGTTGTTCCGGCACTTTATGTGATCATTGCAGCGGCGCACAAGAGAGTGGAGCCGGTGGGCGATATAGTTAGGCGTTCTCAGAACCACGAATCACCTTCGGAATCCGAATCCCTACCATCCCTTTCCGTGACTTAGAATCGTTACTCGAGGCGGAACATCGATGCCTGCTAGTCAACCATCATTCGCATCGCGAATACTCCTTGCAGGGGCTGGGGTGGTTGGTCTTTTTTGTGCGATCTCGCTAATCGCGATTTTGTTTAGCCGATGGCATCCTTGGTTCGATTTATTCACCCACATGACTTGGCATTTGTTCTGGGGAGCAACCGCCTTCTCCGTGGTTTGTTGGATTGCGATGCGCATGAGCGGAGATGAGCTGCGTCGAAGCTGGCAAATGCGGTTCTTGGTTTGCCTCGGGTGCAGCCTTGTGTTTTTTTGTTTCGCCAAACCGTGGGAGGTTTTCCCGGTAGTTAAGAACGATCCCAAAGCGCCGGGGGTTCGGATTGCATCCTGGAATGTATTGCTCAGCAATCAAGACTTATCGGAGCTGGATCGTTGGCGCGAAGCATGGCAACCCGACGTCATCGTATTGATTGAATTGAGTTCTCCGCACGAATCTTTTCTGAAAGAATTGTCGAAGGAATATCCTTACTGCGAGTGGACTCTCCGCGGGGCCTCCGGGATAGGTGTATTTAGCAAGATACCGGGGACGGTGATTTCTTTTGTCGATTTGGCCGAGCTTTCTGTTCCCGCGATGGAGTTTGTGATTCCCGCATCTACCGAACGTGGGGCGTTGCACGCTTTGGCAGTGCATACTTTTTCTCCAAGGTTGAATCCCGATACCACATGGGCTCGCGACTTGCAGTTGGTGGCTGTCAAAGATTGGGCCCAGCGAGTGGGAGAGCGAGTATTGGTGATCGGGGACCTCAATATCACTCCGTGGTCTTATCCTTTTCAGCGCTTGCAGCGAGACGCAGGCTTGGCGGATACGCGAGTCGGGCGAGGGTTGTTTCCTACGTGGCCGGCCGCACTAAGCCCGTTTGGGATTCCGATCGATCATGCGTTGGTTAGCGAAGATTTGGATGTGGGCTACCGTGGTCGGATGCATCACCCCCGACAGTCGGACCATAGAGGAATCGCCTTGGTGGTCCAATAGACAGTATCTTGGTGCAGCTCGTTGGGAATGCGCGTTGGGAAGAAAGTCGGGCGGAAAGGTTGGCAACTTTAGAAAGTCGCTGGACCGCTTTGACTTCAAGTCGTTCCGTTCGATACAATGCCTGCCCCTTGGGAGAAATTACTGTGGTTGTATTGTTGACAAATGATCTGATGTTTCAGTCGCGAGTGAGCGGTGCCGTAAAGGCCGCCGGCGGTACTCTGGCAGTGGAACGGTCCGCTGAGAAGCTTGCGGAAAAGTGCGAGAACAAAGCGAGCGTTCGATTGGCGTTTATCGATCTTTCGCTCCAAACGCTTGAGTTGGAGACGGCAATCCCTCACTTGAAAAGCCAGTTCCCCAATGCCCGGGTTGTTGCTTTTGGACCGCATGTGGACGTTCAGCGATTGGCTGACGCGGAAGCTTGCGGAGCGGATGAAGTGATGACGCGTGGGCAGTTCGACCGTGACTTGAATTCCATTGTATCGGCTTAGGCTGGCTTCTATGGCGAGCTCTTGTGGCATTGCGTCTAGTTCATCTATCCTCGTTTCGCTGCGGACGGCGTTCGAAAGGGCCTCGGAGGGGCTTCGAGATCCGATCGATTTTGCTTTTGTATTCTTGAGCGGCGACGCCGTCGCGGAAAAAGGGGACGACATTCTCTCCTTATGGCAGGATCTGGCGCCTGGGGTGCCCGTGTTCGGCGGGTCCGCGGAAAGTTTGGTAGGTCGACGCATCGAGCTTGAATCGCAGTGCGCCGCGAGCGTGCTATTGGTGTCGGGTTTCAAAGAGCTCCCTCGAGTATACGAGTTGGAGTGTTTACGAACTCCCGATGGGCCGTCGGTCATGGGAGTGACCGAGCAGATGATTGCCGACAGTCATCGGGGGCTCCTCACGATCGCTTGCCCAGTTTCCTTTTCCGTCGAACTCTTAGCGGATGTGCTGGAGTACGAGCGATTCAATCCATTCGATTCGGTGATTCCCATTGTTGGTGGCTACTGCAGCAGTTCGAACTGGCAAGCGCCGAACTTGCTACTCGCTGGTGACAAGGCTTTGCAACGGGGAGGGATCGCGATGACATTGCCTGAGGGTTGGTATTGGCACACCGTGATCAGCCAAGGGTGCCGACCTGTCGGTGAACCTTTTGTCATCACTGCCATGGAAGGCCAGACGGTGGTGGAGTTGGGGGGCAAGCCTGCGATGAATCAATTGCGAGACATGTATGCAACGCTCCCGCAGCATGAGCAACAGATGATGTCGAACAGCTTGATGATGGGAAGAGCCATAAGCGAATATAGCACCACATTCTCTCATGGGGAGTTTTTGATTCGGGCCGTACAAGGAGTCGATTCCAACAACCAAGGGTTGGTCGTTACCGATCGTTTTCAAGTTGGTCAGACAGTCCGATTCCATGTACGGGATGCTGCTGCAGCTGAGGCCGATCTACAACAGCTTCTTTCGAAGCCTGAGATTCGAACGTTGACACCACTTGCAGCTTTGGTCTTCACGTGCAACGGGCGCGGCACTCGCATGTTTCCCGAGGCCAATCACGACGCAATGGCGTTGGACAAGACCTTTCCAGACTTGCCGGTTGCAGGGATGTTTGCGGCGGGGGAATTCGGGCCGATGGCCAATCAGAACTTGGTTCACGGATTTACCGCCATTCTCAACCTTCTCGTTCAGCGATAACGCCCGGTTTATTCCTATCCCTGCGTGGCAGAACTTTGAAGACGCTTCCCCGAGCGGGGGGCGAAGCCGGGAATTTGGGCTTTCGGAGACGCTGCCAGATCATTGTGGTAGAATGGAGCGCCCCTCCATCAGGTCCTTCCCTTCCTCCCGCCTGGTCTCATGAATCGATCATTTTTGGCTGCTACCCAGTCACCCTGGACTTTCCACACGTTCGCGAGAACCTGCTTCTTCGGCGGCCGCTTGCTAGGAATGATGATGGTAGGTTTTCTTTCGATCCTGGTTTCGGAAAGCGGGTTGTCTCAAGATTCGAAACGATCGGAAGAGTCTGCTCCGGTCGCTCGTTTGGATTTCGAGTCGGAAACCACGATCGCTTGGACCGAGAAAGGGAACGTCATTCGAGATCAAGAGGGACCTCGCCCTCCTGAGTTTCCGGATCTAGCAGCCAACAACCATGCCATTCGCCTGCAGCCCGGAGGTTCTCATTTAGTTATTTCCGATCCCGGCGAAGATAGCGTTTACGACTTCAAGAATGGGGATGCTATTTCCATCGAAGCTTGGGTGCAACCAGACGTTAACAGCAAAACATCACCCATGATGGTCGTCGGGAAGGGGCGAACGGGGAATCCCAAGTTTGCGAAGGACAATCAGAATTGGGCGTTGCGATTGGTATCCGAGAATGGCGAATATCGATTGAGTTTCCTCTTTTCCACAGGACAAAGTTCGAACAGTTCCCATTGGCACCGGTGGACATCGAATTTGTCATTCGAACCCAACACCGGCTGGCACCATATCGCGGTCACGTATCAATTCGGCGAACCTGAAAGCGTGAAAGGCTGGATCGATGGTCAGCCAACCGATGGGAAGTGGGATATGGGTGGAAAAACGAAACTCCCCCCTGTTGTCGATAACGATGACGTTTGGATTGGGACCGCGGCCGTCGGCAATCAATATGTTGGATTGATCGATGGCGTCGCACTTTATCGAACGCGATTCACCGATACTTTGGTTGCCTCAAAATTTCAGCGCTTAGGCGGCCCACGTAAATCATCACCCGCCCCTGAGGTCCTTGCCGACTTAGGTGAGCTTCCTCCTGGCAAGGTGCGATTCACTCTCCATGAATCTCTCCCCAAAGCAGATCGTTGGTTGAATGAGGGAGAGAATTTCCCACCTGCCCATCTGACCTGGACCAGTGATACGCTGTACATCAAACAACTTCCCCAGCGTTATGATTCGTGGGGGATTCGAGATGATTGGAAGAGCCCTCTTCTCTTAAGAGCTGCTTGCGACGTGAAACTGCCACCGGGCCAGTATCGGATTTGGGTTCGCGCGCGAGGGGTGTCAAGGCTTTGGGTTGACGATCGCATTGTGGTAAGGACTGGCCCGATCAAACGAAGGTCGGTCGATGGTGAGCAAGCTATTACCCCGGTTGCTTCGGGCCCCTACGAAGGAATTGTTCCTCCGGGATACCACCAACAAGAATCGCAAGGTGAGTTCACCGTTTCAGCAAACTCCAATTCTCAGGCTAATGTTTCTGTTCAGATTGTGTTCGAATCGATCGTTGGTGGTCCCGCTCAGAGGACCGAGACGGGGGAATCATTAATCGCGATCGAACCGATCGGTGAGAAGATGCTTTACTTGGTGTCACCCAACCATTCCTTCGACTTTCCTCTCGTTGAACAATCCGTTGCACCGATCCGTTTTCGGCAAGCGGAGGAGATAAAGGAGCTTGATCGAGCAACGCGCACGGAGCTCGCGAAATTGAAAGATCCCTATTGGGATGCGCGACATGCAGCGGCGAAGAAGATTGCAGCAGATCTGTTCGAGAACAGTGCAGCGATTCCATCCTTCGTCCCATCCATCACGCCAAACGCCCAGCATCCTGTCGATCGATTTCTCCACTCGAAGATCGAGTCGGACTGGGCTGCGTCCCAATCCACCGATCCGGAGCAATCTGAGTCGTTTTATCGCGATGTATTGCCAGTTCTTAGAGACAACTGTTTTCGTTGTCACGGAGAAAAGGAGAAAGGTGGGCTACGGTTGAATTCGCGGCAAGCGATTTTGTCGGCAGGGGAATCGGAAAATCCCGCGGTGAAGCCGGGCCACGCTGACGAAAGCGAACTGATTGTGCAAGTTGAATCGGGTGCGATGCCACCCACGGACACCAAACTTAGCCAAGAGGAAATCTCCATACTTCGACGTTGGATCGACCAGGGGGCACCTTGGCCCGTTCCTGTTCGAAGACGAGAGGAGCTTGTGCCTCCTGCCAAGCTCTTGGATACCGCATTTTTAAGGCGGAGTTATTTCGATACGGTGGGAGTACCGCCGACTGCCGATGAAATCCGATCCTTTTTAGAGGATGCCAGCCCGAACAAACGTGAGAAGTGGATCGCTCAATTGGTAGACGATCCACGTTTCGCCGAGCATTGGATGAGCTTCTGGCAAGACTTGCTGGCAGAGAACCCGACCCTTCTCAATCAATCGATGGGGAGCACCGGACCCTTTCGATGGTTTCTATTGGAGTCGTTGGTGGACCGAAAGCCCCTCGATCGGATGGTCACCGAGCTCATTCTGATGAGAGGGAGCAACCAAACTGGTGGCAGCGCGGCCTTTGGTTTAGCGGGAGAGTCCGATTCACCAATGGCGGCCAAGGCTGGCATTATTGCAACCGCGTTTCTCGGGATGGATTTGCAGTGCGCCCGATGCCATGATTCACCTTATCACAGCACCAAGCAACGCGACCTCTATTCCATGGCCGCGATGCTAGACCGCAAGTCGACGGTGGTCCCAAAAACGAGTCGAGTCCCTGACGCTTTCTTCGAGAAAAAGGGACGTGAATCGTTGATCAAAGTCACTCTTCGCCCTGACGAATCGATACCGAGCGAATGGCCCTTTGGGGCTGAGGACGGATTGCCGCCCGCATCCGACTGTCAAGCTTGGGTTCAAACCGAGGGGGACTCTCGTGAGCTACTGGCTGCCATTGTCACGGCTCCACAGAATAAACGCTTTCCCCAAGTCTTCGTGAATCGGATTTGGAAGCGACTTATGGGCGCGGGCTTGGTCGAACCTGCCGATGATTGGGAAGGAAAAGAGGCGAGCCATCCCGAGTTGCTGGATTGGTTAGCGAACCGGCTGGTTGAAAGCGACTACGATTGGCGCATGATCGTGAAGGAAATCATGTTGTCGGACGCTTATCAACGCGTGCCCATCGGGAATAATCGAGATTCAATCCCGTCCGATCGCTACTTCCGAGCTCCGGAACGACGCCGACTCTCCGCAGAACAGATTGTCGATGCGTTGCATCATGCGATGGAATTGCCGATCGATAGCGAAGAGTTAACGTTCGTTCACGATGGGCAACGAACGCTAGGCCAACGTCAGACGCTTGGCAAGCCGACTCGGGCCTGGATGTTTACCAGTCTCAACAACGAACGAGATCGCCCCAGTTTGTCTTTGCCCCGCGCTGCCGCCGTTGTCGACCTTCTCGAGGCCTTTGGCTGGACTGGTTCCCGTCAAAGACCGATTAGCGAACGGGACGAAGAGGCGAATCTGTTGCAGCCCGGCATGCTTTCAAACGGAACATTGATCCAGAATCTCACGCGAGCGTCATGGAACAGTCCCGCGGCCAAGATTGCCTTGGATGCAAACACACCCGAAGAGCTGGTTGAAACGTGGTATCTGCGAATACTGAATCGAGCTCCTACAGACGGGGAACGGAGTGCCCTCGCAGCGGAGTTAGCCGTCGGTTTTGACTCTCGCGTGATCGCACGAAACGCTCCTGAGCCTGAACCAAGCAAACCGCTCCCTTTGGTCACTTGGTTTAACCACTTGGTACCAGAGACGTCGACGATTCAACTGGAGCATGAACGACGCGTTCTGGCTGGTCCACCGGTAGATCCGCGATTCAGCACCCAATGGCGAGAAGTGTACGAAGATTTTCTTTGGATGCTCGTCAACCAACCCGAATTCGTTTGGTATCCCTAGTTTTTTCAATTGATCTATTCTCGCCTTTACGACTGCAACATAGGTGAATCATGTCGTTTCGATCCCCTTCTATGGTTCGACGTAGCGCTTTGGCGACGATGGGGGCTGCCGCGGCCCATGCGATCGGCTCAAGTCATCTGGGCTCTGCATTTTCTTCGGAGACGGCTTCGACAAATCCTGTCGGGAGTTCCGAACATGTGATTTCGATTTGGCTCGGCGGCGGCATGGGGCAGATCGATACCTTTGATCCCAAGGCAAAAGGGGATCCCAAAGCGAAAAAGCCAGGGGCCTATTACGATGCAATCGACACCGCAGTGCCAGGCGTTCAAGTGTGCGAGCATTTGGCCGATATCGCTCCTTGGATGGATCGGATCACCGCGGTTAGGACGGTGAATCATGAAGTGATCGATGAGCATGCTGCAGCAACCAACCGCATGCACACGGGGCGACCTGTGACCAACACGATCGTTTACCCTTCGATTGGATCCATCGTTGCCAAGGAGCGAGGGGCCGCGAGCGAGGTGGCTCCCCCCTACGTTTTGATTGGATACCCCAATCCGACGCGCGGTCCAGGATTCCTAGGAGCCGCAAATAGCTATCTCTATCTGACCGACACCAGCAAGGGGCCATCCGGGCTTTCCAGGCCTCCTGAGGTGACCGAGGAACGCGAAGCTCGCCGGTCACGCATGCAGAATAGCGTGCAATCCTCTTCCCTGTCGAATGACCCCACAAGCATCGCGAATCGGAAGATTCGGGAATACGAAGCGGCGATGTCTCAAAGCCGAAAGCTCAGCAGCCCCGAGTTCATGTCCGCATTCGATTTGACGAAGGAACAAGATTCTCTCCGAAATCGATACGGAAGTGAGTTTGGTCAGAGATGTCTGCTAAGCCGCCGATTGATTGAACGGGGCGTTCGGTTCGTCGAAGTGTCCCATAATTTGAATTTCCTCAATGGATCGGGGTGGGATGTCCACAACGAAGGAATCCTACAGCAACATGCACTTGTTCGAGAGCTTGGACAGGCCATGGGATCTTTGATGTCCGATTTGCACGAAAAACGTTTGCTCGACAAAACGCTTATTGTGATCACGACCGAGTTTGGGCGTCCCCCCGAATTCGACAGCGGAGGCGGCCGTGGTCACCAAGGAAAAGCGTTTACATGCGTCCTAGCGGGTGGAGGATTGAATCATTGCGGTGCATATGGCGAAACGGATGAACTCTCCAAGAAGATTGTTTCCAACCCAGTGAGCGTTCCCGATTTCTTTGCGACCCTATGCGCTGCGTTGCAAATCGATCCGTCCAAGAACTTGTACGACGGAGATCGCCCGGTCCCGATCACTGATGGCGGAACGCCGATCGCGAAGCTGTTCGCCTAATTCGTTTCGAAATCTTATAGAGGTCTAAAAGACGATTCGGAGGAGGCAACTCCATGCGCTACCAATTTTCGCGGTAGTGTATTTCCAGTTTGGACTTCGGTACTTTGGCCAACCAAGACTCGATCTCCTCCGTGGAGTAGTCGGCGAACGATTTTAGTTTGGTCGATCGCAACCACTCCACCGAGTAGAGTTGTTTAAAGAAACTACCCCTCGCATCGATCCTCCGATTTCCTTGGGCGCTCAAGTCGTCCAATTCATCGTACGCGATTTGAATCAAACGTTCGATGTCGGAAATTCGTTCGACACTCTTATCCCCTAGAGACTCCCGAATCTGTCGATCGGAGGGAGGAGAGGTTTGTTCCCATCGCAAATCTATCAAAAGGGAGCCTCCTAGAACCCCATCGACGATTGCCCGAACACGTGGATCGGTACTGATTGCCAAGTGGTCCATCTCATGTTTCATCAATCGATGCGACCAAGGGTCCGGAGGGTTGTAGTTCGATTCAACATGGATGGTGTGCGAGATGCGAAACTTCGGACGCTGGTATGTCACCCGGACCCGTGCATGCTGAATCCCATCCTGCTGCGTATTCGACTCCATCTTGTAATTGAATCGGTACCCAACTTGAAGCTTGTATTCTGTCGCTCCAACTTTATCTTTCTGTTGAAGCAATGCGTCGCTTGCTTGAATGGTGACATTGCCAGCGTCGAGCAATCGTTGGTATTCTGCGGGGGCCGATGTTAGCCACTTCGCACGGTCAACGATCTCCTGTGCGATCACGTTTTCCGAGTAGCCAGTTAGCCAAATCAGAAAGACAAAGACGCTGCAAGAGCGAGTATAAAACCATGCCGTGGATCTCGGGCGCGTTAACGAACTCATGTCGTGAATCCCCATCGAGCTGCCAGGATTCGAATGGCTTCTGGCAATGCTTCTCGCTCCAAAACAAAGACCCTCTTTTGTAACTCTTCTGCCGTATCCCCTTCCAAAACATCGCATGCTTTTTGGAGCAAGATAGGGCCGTGGTCGTATTGGTTATCTACGAAGTGCACCGTGCAACCGGTGATTTTGACACCGAAATCGATCGCCGCTTGGTGTACTCGCAATCCATACATGCCTTGTCCACAAAACGAAGGGATGAGCGAGGGGTGGATGTTAATCACTCGATTTTCAAAGTCTGGTGGGATGAGGACATGTTGGAGGTATCCGCCCATCACAACCAGCTTAGCACCGCTCTCGCGAATAGGTGCAAAGACTTGTTCCGAGTGCTCTTGCGGTGACTGGCTTTTGCGTTTCGGAACCACGAGCGATGGAATACCAGCATCATGTGCAAATACGAGTCCACCTGCATCGGAACGAGAGCTAATGACAAGCCGAAAGTCGACCGGTAACTGGCCGTGCCTCTGCAGGTCGATCAAGTTTTTGAGGGTGGTTCCACCACCGGAAAGGAGGACAGCAATGGGAAGAGAGGACATATCGATTGAAGGCCGTAGGGGATCGTAAAAAGGTTTATTGGTGGGCTATTGCTGAGGGGATGTTCGTTCCCAGCGGTCCTCGAGGACTGCCTTGACGACATCATCTAACTCGAGAGGGGGGCCGATCCATTCAATTAGCCCTTGTTTGCCTACGACGAAAGCCATCGGGATTTCTAGGATACCAGCGGCTAGCATGTAATCTAGATCGATGGAACCATCCGGATCGGCTGCGAGATGGTAGGCCTTGGCAACCTCTCCGATTGCCGTCTTTTTCGATTCCGATTGTCCGATCTCCCTCTTCAAAAAAGGTGTGACCAGTGCGAGCGGCTCCGATGTGACTCCGATCACTTGAAGGCCTTGTTCGATGTATCGCTTTTGGAGTTCGGCTAAATGCGGAATGGTTTGAACACATGGGCCGCACGTCGTTGCCCAGAACTCGACAACATAAACTGTGCCCGGTTCGAACTTGAGCTCGGTTGGCAAGGGACTGGGGCCTGTCGTGATCCAATGATCCACATGCAATGCAGGGGCCGGTGAGCCAAGGGTTAATCGCCTCGACTGACGCGGTTTCTTTGTTTCAAGCTGGGGGGACGAACGATCCGCCGGCGGCTTCAAGGCTTCTCGAGGTTCCTCGGCCTCGCAGCCAAAGATACAGAGCAGGCCGAACAATCCCAGAATGGTCGAGAGCATTCGATGCTTGGCTTGAATTTCGGTCATGTTCAAGATCGATGGGAACGCCTTCATCCCATTAGCGATACAACAAAAAGGATTCACGTCTCTTTAAAAATTCTCGCATGCCATCCAGGTAGATGCTTTCGAGGTCATTCCAACCCTTGCCTTCCAATATGGCTTGTTCCATCGCTTTGTTTCCCAAAAGACGGTTCAAACTCTTCGTATCCCAATCGCTTGGGTGCAACCGACGAAGATGGACGGCAATCATAAGCCCTGTTCGGACAGGTTGAAAGCTTGCTCGGTCGATTACGTCAATTTGGATCCCTTGGCAGAGTTCGTTCGCAAATTTGCTGCTCGTGGGAGTGAACTCCACAGGTAGAAATACGACGCCGGGCAAACCGAGTCGATTCAGATCGGAGGCCAATTCGCTACTCCGCATCCAAGGGGCGCCGATCCATTCAAAGGGGGTGTCCGTTCCTCGGCCAACGGAGATGTTGGTAGTCTCCAATAGTCCGATCCCTGGATACATGACCGCTTGATTGAGCGAACGCATGTTGGGTGACGGATTGATCCAAGGAATGCCGGTCGACTCATAGTACATCGAGCGTTCCCAACCTTCACATGCGACGACTTGAAGGTCCAGATCAAGTTTGAGTTCTTGATGAAGCATCTTTGCAATCTCACCCACGGTCATCCCATGTCGAACAGGTAGCTTGTGGTATGCGACGAAAGACTCGAGTTTGTCATCGAGCATGGGGCCAGCGACATCGATGCCATTGATGGGGTTTGGACGGTCGAGTACGACAAACCGTTTCTTGTTCTCAGCGGCCGCTTTCATGGACTCACCCATCGTAGAAATGTAGGTGTAGAACCGCGCGCCAATGTCTTGAATATCAAAAACGAGGGTATCGACCGACTCCAGCATTTGGGGAGTTGGTCGTCGAGTTTCACCGTACAAACTAAAAATCTTTAGGCCCGTAGAGGAGTCCTGGCTATCGTCCACTTTGGCGATATCGAGTTTTCCTTCGAAACCATGTTCTGGAGAAAACAAAGCGGCTAGTTGAAAATTCTTTGCCTCGGAAAAGAGCTTCACGATTCCTACTTTGTTCCGAGTTCGTGCGGTATGGTTGGTGATCAAACCAACTTTGCGACCTTCCAATAATCGGAATCCATCTCGCTCTAAGCAGTCCAATCCCGCGAATACGTTCTGGTCTTTTGACGAGGACGGGGCCCGTGAAAGATCCGAGGCAACGACATTAAGCAACTTGCCTGCCAACGGATTGACCAACCCCTTTCCGTCTGGGTGGACACGATTGCTTAAGAATACGAAAAACAAATCTTGAGCGGGGTCGATCCAGAGTACGGTTCCTGTGAATCCTCCGTGACCGATAGCTTCCGAACTCAATAGATCACCTTTGTTGGTTGAGAAACCGGTCTGCTTATCCCAAGACATTCCTCGAACGCCGCCCGGTACCGAAACGCCTTGTCGCATCAAACGAAGTGTGTTCGGTGCAAACACTTGTTGCAAAGCTCCATCGGTTTTGACAACGAACCCGTTGTTAAGGACCATTTGTGCGTATTTGCCAATGTCGGCTGCGGTCGAAAACAATCCTGCATGACCAGCGATGCCACCTAATTCGAAAGCTCTTGGGTCATGCACTTCGCCTTGAATCCATGCATCGTTTCGCTTCTCGGTCGGAGCAGCGCGTTGTTTCAAGGCGTCAGGAGGGAGGAAGCCGGACTCCTGCATTCCGCAAGGTTCAAAAACTTCGCTCCGAACGAACTGATTGAGATCTTTCCCGCTCAGCTTTTCGACAATCTTCCCCAGGACAATGAAATTCACATCGGAGTACTTGAAAGCGGTTCCGACAGGAGCTGTTAGGGGCAGGTCGCAGATTTTCTGCCAAGCGACCTCGGGGCCGTTCTTGTAGTCCGCTAGCGCGTTATCTGGAATGAGTCCGCTGCGATGGACCAAGAGATCGAGAACGGTAATTGTATTTTTTTCCTTGACCCCAAACTCAGGAAAGAAGTCGATGACTTTGTCCTGCGGTCTCAATTTCCCTTGTTCGATCAATTTCATAATGCTCGAACCGGTCGCGACGGGTTTGGTGATCGACGCCATGTCGAAGACCGTATCGGTTGTCATGGGCTCGATCGCAGGTTCCACCCGTTTGTTTCCATAGGCACGAAGAAAATAAAGCCCGTTCGAGTCTCCTACCCCGACCACACAGCCCGGCATTTTCTTTTCTGATATCGCTGCGTTGACGAGCTCCTCGATGCGGCGAGCGCTGGCATCGGACAGCGATCGAGTTTCGGCGGCATGTACCGAATGGCCAAAGAGTACCGTGAAAGGGAGCAAAGCCGTGATGAAGTAGAAAACAGCCTGAATTCGCCGTTGAAATGCGAGTGGCACCACGCGGTGATTCGGTCTTAGGCAGTTCAATGAGTTCATGCGGATTGGGTCGCTGAGATGGGTGAGGGAATGGGGATCTGGAATCGACGATTCCCAGGTTTCGACGGTTCTGATAGTCTGGCGATTGGTCGCTGTGTCTCGACCGCCTCGTCATCTTCCTCGTCGGGGTTTCTATGATAGACCAATTTGGATTTGGATGGGATTCATCGATGGAAATCGGCCACCTTACTACTGAGCAAACCAATCCAGCTTCTGTCGAAATTGACACGCTGTCCAGTCTAGAGATCGTTCAGTTGATGAATCGCGAAGATCGCCTTTGCGCCGAGGCTGTGGAAAAGGAAGCGGCCGCAATCGCGAAGGCTGTTGATTTAATCGCCGCACGGATGAAAAACGGTGGTCGACTCTTTTACATCGGTGCTGGCACTTCGGGACGACTAGGCGTCCTCGACGCTTCGGAGTGCCCGCCTACGTTTAATACGAGGCCCGAGCAAGTCGTCGGTATTATCGCAGGGGGGCCGACCGCTTTGACGACTGCAGTCGAAGGAGCCGAGGATGACGATCAGGCTGCTGCGGAAGACTTGAAGAAGCATCGATTCAGTGCGGGAGACGTTTTGGTTGGGATTGCGACAAGCGGTCGAACTCCTTACGTCATCGGCGGTCTACTCTATGCTCGTTCATTAGGTGCAGTGAGCATTGGGTTCACTTGCAATCCAAAGTCCGATCTGGAACGTCACTGCGATTTCGTCATTGCCCCCGTTGTCGGGCCTGAAATCATCAGCGGCTCAACACGCTTGAAATCGGGAACGGCAACGAAAATGGTCCTCAATATGCTCACAACGGCTACCATGGTGCGGCTCGGCAAGACCTACGGTAATTGGATGGTAGACCTCCGTGCGACCAACATCAAACTCAAAGCCAGAAGCATTCGAATCGTCTCTTCTTTGACCGGACTATCACCCGCTGATGCTTCGAGTTTGCTCGATCAGTGTGGGGGTGAGGTCAAAGTCGCGATTGTCGCCTGCCGATGCTCCGTTGTGGCGAGCAAGGCGAGAGAGTTGCTTCAGCAATCGGAAGGATCGCTGAGGCTGGCGCTGCAAATTGGCAATCCATCGGTATCGCGTTAGTTTCTGTCCTTCGTCTATCACGGCAACAAGACTGCTGGCAGGTGGGGCCCTCGGGGCAAGCGGCGTTGCTCTCATGCGATTGGGATTTGATACTCGCGCTGCAGCCATGCCTTTGCTGCGATCCATTTCGTGTCGCCCGGATCATCATTCCCCACTTCGGTAAATAAACTGCACAAAGGATAGCCTTCTCCGAGCTCTGTCTTTACCTGGGGGATATCGCCAAAATACCAAGGACTCGGAATCGGCGACGCCGAGCCCCATCGTCGCCCCCACATCGATACGATTGCTTGCTCGGTACATCTCCACGGTCTCTTCAAATAAAGAATCTCCTTGCGAATCGGTGCAGCGACTTGTTTGCGATATTCTTCGATGAGTCGCTTTTGTTCGGCCCAGGAGTAAGAACTCTTGATCGCTCCCACGGCATGCGCGTGATGCCAAGCGATAGAATGCTGCCAACCGCGATCTATTAACTCCATTCCAGCGCTCCAACGCGGATTGATTTCGAGAAGATACCAACCGTCTGCGGTTTGTACGAAATCTGCATTCCACATGCCTAGCCAATCGGTCTCCACAGTAATGCACGAAGCGAGGGCATCGAATAGCGACCACTCCTCGCGTGTGAGAGGTATCGGACCTATCGATCCGCGGTAGATGAATTCGCTCCAAGGATGCTGGGAATGGGGAAGAGCCCGAACCGCCCCTAATGCAAGTGCCCCGTCTCTCCCGCTCAAGAACGAAACACCTATGCAGTCCCCAATTACCATTCGCTGAAGAATGCGAGATTCGCGGGAACGTTTCTCCAGGCGCAATGAGCCTTGGTCAACCATTCCATCTCGACAGCGATGAACTCCCAAACCACCCGCTTGCGATAAATCCTTCACGAGCCAGTTGCTGTTCTCCGCGAGGGAAGAGTGAAGCCTACCTGCGGTTTCACG
>JALOQZ010000291.1 GCA_025459245.1 Pirellula sp. | reverse complement strand
CAGTTCCAAGGTGGCGGGTAGAAGGATTCGCAGGACCGCGAGGAGAGTAACGACAACGGCCAAGCTGGTGAGGGTGGAGAGCAGCAGCGATTTTGCCCCACTATTCGCATGGGACCTCACAGATTCCGAGGGGAGATCC
This sequence comes from Pirellula sp., assembly GCA_025459245.1. Taxonomy (GTDB): domain Bacteria; phylum Planctomycetota; class Planctomycetia; order Pirellulales; family Pirellulaceae; genus JBKCUI01. The sequence continues at coordinate 9,660 of JALOQZ010000291.1, read as the reverse complement.
GAGGGTGTATCTTCGTCGGCAACGTCTTCGATCAAGCGTGTGTCGATGGGGTGTTCGGGGGGAGGCAAGCTCTCCGGCTGGGAAAGCATCCGCGTGGAGGTGGATTCTGAGCCGGCGGTCGAAGTCTCCGGCTCGGAGGCTTTGGCGGTAGGGGCTTTTGCGGTGGGTTGGTCGGCGGGAAGCGGGTCCATATGCACAGTTCCTCACTGGCTATTTTGGCGAGGCCTATCTCGCGGAATGACCGGCCCTCGCATAGGATAATTTGTACCTTGGAAACGTTGGTGATGCAAAGAAATCCCGGTCCTTTCAGTCCTTTTCGGGTTGGCAAAAGTTCGAAGCTAATGCGTTGTTTCTTTCTCTCAGATTTGCATTTGTTTTCCAGGCGGACTGATTTTGGCCGCTACGAAGCCACGTTGGAGCGAGCGGCGGACCGAGCGGACATGGTCGTGCTGGGTGGGGATATCTTCGATTTCAAGTGGAGTTGTTATCGATCGCTAGATGCAACCATCGAGAAGGCCGTTGAATGGGTTGCAGGATTAACCGATCGACACCCAAAATGCAGTTTCTATTATTTGCTCGGCAATCACGACTCCCATCCTCGGTTTGTATCGGCCTTGGATCGGTTGGTTTTTGGCAAGCCGAATTTGCAGTGGCAACCCTATTGGCTTCGATTTGGCCAGACCGTTTTTCTGCACGGCGATGTTTTGGATGGCGGAATGGACCATCGCGAGGTGGACGAGCGTCGAAAGAAACATAGCGGCGAGCCTGTCCCCGAAGCTTACCGGCATTGGTTGTACGACGTTGCCGTGCAAGTCAAAGTTCATCGAGCAGTAGCCACTTTTGCTCGCCGCAGAGCTTGGGTGTTGAAAAAGCTCTCGCGTTACTTAAGCGAGCAAGGAATCGATGCAGGGCAAGGCGTAAGGGATGTTTATTTCGGCCATACGCATCGCCCGATGAGCGCCATTCGCTATGATGGCCTTGTGTTTCATAACGGAGGAGCATGTATCAAAGGGCTTCCTTTTCGAATCTTGGAGCTGCAGCTTGCGAGTTAAACAACAGGATGCGCCTTGGCGATGCTGAGCGTTCTCCCGAGTCTGAATGAGTTCCCAGAATTCTACTGGGGGGCGCTCATATTGATGCTCCATACGGGCATAACGATGATGATTGTGGTCCGAGTCATCATGAGCAATCGTTCCGTTGGGGCGACGTTGTCATGGATCGCGGTGGTGTTCATGTTCCCGATGTTGGGACCGGGGATCTATCTGTTGATTGGAGAGTTGCGACTCGGTTCGCGACGGGCCAGGTTGGTACAGCAGTTGAGGGAGCCTTCGCGAATCCGTTATCGAAAGCTGGACCGAGGTGATCTGCGGGTTCACTGGCAATCGGTCGGGGAGGATTGCGAGATATTGGCCCGGACGGCCCAACGGATGCTTGAAGTCCCGGCTTTACCAGGGAACCACTTTGAATTGTTCCATGAATGGGAGGATGTCTTTGATCGGATGATTGAAGACATTGATCGCGCTCGTGTCAGCTGCGACATGGAGTTTTACATTTGGCACGATGCGGGGAGAACGCGAGAAGTTGCGGAAGCGTTGATGCGAGCGGCCGAACGAGGGGTGACCTGCCGGCTGCTCGTCGATGGTATCGGGAGTTTACCTTTTCTGCGGAGCGATACGATCCAAGTGCTTCGGCGTAAGGGGATACGAGTTGAAGCAGCGTTGCCAGGTGGAATTTGGCGCATCGCCTTTGTTCGGTTCGATCTTCGCATGCATCGAAAGCTTGTTTTGATCGACGACGAGATCGGCTGGACCGGTAGCCTCAACATGGTCGATCCCCGATTCTTTAAAAGCGACGCCGGAGTCGGCCAGTGGATCGACGCGATGACGCGGCTTGAAGGACCAGCCGTAGAGGCATTGGCGATCACTTTTCAGCAAGATTGGTACGTGGAAACGGATTTGGGAGGTGCGGATCTTCCTGACGTGACGGGGGATCAAGCGATTCGAAAGAGAGGTGCGGCGGCGGTTCAAGTTCTGCCGTCGGGGCCGGCGAACCAAGTCGAAGCGATCGAACGAGTTTTGATCACTGCAATTTACTTGGCCCGTAAAGAATTGGTGATTACCACTCCGTATTTCGTTCCCAGCGAAGCGTTGCAAATGGCCCTGGCTACCGCAGCACAGCGAGGGGTGAAAGTCATCGTCGTCGTCCCTGCGATTGTCGACTCCCTTCTGGTAAGGTGGGCCAGTCAAGCCTTCATGGGCGATCTCATGCAGTCGGGTGTCTTCATCGCCAAGTTTCATGGCGGGTTGTTGCATACCAAAAGCGTAACGATCGATGGGCATATCAGCTTGTTCGGATCGCTCAATATGGATCCACGCAGCTTTCGATTGAATTTCGAATTGACCCTTGCAATCTACGATGCACCGTTCACTCACACCTTGCGTGGGTTACAACAAGACTATTTAAATCGGTCGGAAATGATCGACCCAGAGGCGTGGTTCAACCGTTCGTTTTTAACCAGGTTCGGTGAAAAGACAGCCCGTCTCATGGGGCCTCTTCTCTAACCATCTCCGCGTTGTTAGCGTTCGCGGCATGGCCAAGCTCGAAAGCGGAGACGCTTCTTGAGCGGTGAAGATCTTGCAGGGCATGCGAGTAGAAAGGGAGCGCTCGGCGCGATTTTCTGTTCAAGATTGGTTGCAAATGACACGAGGAAGGTGGGCAAAGCGTGTCTGGTACTGCGATTGCTGGAAGGATGTTATAAAGGAGCGGCTCGGTATTTTGTCGAGTCCCCCAACAGCCCCACCCTTACACGACTTGCTAAGGATACACCTCGATGAAAGTGTTGCTCGCTACCGATGGTTCGTCCACTTCAATGGACGCTGCTTCCCTTTTGGCTCGCATGCCTCATCGCGATCGGTTGGAGTTGACGATTGTGTTCGTCAATCAAGCATATGAGTTTTTCGGAGTGGTGGAATCACAAAGCGTCGTGGATCGATGTATTGCAGAAGAGAAGCAACGTGGTTTGGAGGCTTGCCAGCGTGTTGCCCATCTCTTTCAAGGAGCCAATGCGACTGTCGAGACGATGGTGATTGACGGGCATCCCGGCGAGTCGATCGTCGACACCGCGGCGGACAAGAATGTGGATTTGATCGTGCTTGGGGCTACCGGTCATACGAAGATCGATCGTCTTTTACTCGGTAGCGTTAGCGATTTCGTTGCAACGCATGCCAAGTGTTCGGTTTTGGTGGCGAGATCGCAGATGTTAGAAGAGCTCAAGCAGCATGAGCTTCGAATTTGCGTCGGGATCGACGACTCCGATCGATCGAGCAATGCGTTCAGCAAGTTTTGCGAAGCGGGCTGGACCGTGCCGGCCAAGGTCGAGTTTTTGGGGGTGGTGCGATTGCCCTTTATTTACTCCGATATACCCATCGCGATCGATACATCTGCTAGCAAGAAGAGCATGGAAGCGAAGCTCGCGCAGACAGTCGTCCAATGTCAGAGAGTGTTTCCTGCGGCGTCGATCCATGTTGAGGAGTCAAATCACGTCGGAGATGCGATTGTTCGGTTCGCGACCAAACACCATTCCGATCTGATTGTATTGGGTGACACCGGCAAAGGTTTGATGGGGCGATTCTTGTTAGGGAGCGTGACGCGTTATGTTCTGCGGCACGCCCCCTGCTCGATTTGGATCAGCCGCTAGCGGATGATTTGCTTATCTTTCAGCAGTGCGATTACCGCTTCGACGCATTCTGTTAGCGATTGCTTGCTGGTATCCAAGACCAAGTCGGGTGCTTCGGGGGCTTCGTACTCCGAAGAAGCGCCCCGTTCGAGCGCTTGTGCCGCTTCCGATTTGAGGGAAGCGAATCGCTGCGCACGGACCGATTCATCGATGGAGCAGTGGATCACAAAGAATCGATCTTTGCCAACAACGTCGGAGACCCTGTCACGAACCGACTGACTTGGGGCGACGAACGCGGCCAAGCAGAGCAGTCCGTGGTCGTTGAACAGTTTGGCGATATGGGCAGAACGCCGGAGGTTTTCGCTCCGTTCCTCAACCGAGTAGCCGAGATCCTTGTTTACGCCGCGTCGCATTCGTTCGCCATCGAGTACGGCGACGGCTCGGCCGTTGTCGAACAAGGCTCTTTCGACGGCGAGAGCGATCGTGGTCTTTCCGGAGCTTGGCAAGCCTGTGAAGAGAAGGGTTGCGGGTTTCTGTCCAAACCGTGCAACGCGTTCATCATCTCGGACTTGTGAGACTTCGCCTGTGGAAGCCGATTGGCTTTCATCGCTCGATTCCCAGGCTGCGAGCGGTTGCTTTGCGGAGTCGCGATCCGAGATCATTCCGGCGCCGACGGTCGCATTGGTAATTCGATCGATAATGATGAAAGACCCGGTTGTGCGATTGCGTCGATAGGCATCGAAGTAGATCGGTTGGCTAAGGGTCACGGCGCAGCGTCCGATTTCGTTGAGCTGCAACTCGGGGGACGGGGTGCGGTGAAGCGTGTTCACATCGACTCGGTACTTGAGCGAATCGATTTGTCCTGTGACGGTCTGCGATGTTTGCTTGAACAAGTAAGTCTTGCCCGGAACCATAGGCTCGGCGGCCATCCAGACGATCGTCGCATCGAAACTGTTCGCAATCTTGGGAATGTTCCCCGGTCGGACGATCATATCGCCTCGGGAACAATCGATTTCATCTTCGAGGACGACGGTGATCGATTGCGGAGTGAAGGCTTCTTCCAGGTCGCCGTCAAACGTAACAATCCGCTTCACCTTGCTCGTGCGTTTTGAAGGGAGGACCATGATTTCATCCCCCTTTCGGATAATTCCGGAGGCCAGCGTGCCACAGAATCCTCGGAAGTCCAAGTTGGGTCGGTTGACGATTTGAATTGCGATCCGAGCCGATGTAGACCGATTCCAGGAAGTTCATCAATGTGCTGCCGCGGTACCAGCTCATGTTGGGGCTGGGGTCGACGAGGTTTTCGCCATGCAGGGCAGCGATCGGGATGAAGTGAAGGTCCGGCAGATCGAGGCGCGACGCAAAGTCGCGGTAGTCGCTGCAGATCTTGTCAAACGTTTCTTGGCTGTAGCCGACCAAGTCCATTTTGTTGATCGCGACGACGACGTGTCGAATCCCCAGGAGGGAAACGATAAAGCTATGGCGTTTGGTTTGGGTGAGAACACCGTAGCGGGCATCGATCAGGATTACGGCCAGGTCGGCGGTCGAAGCTCCAGTGGCCATATTGCGAGTGTATTGCTCATGGCCAGGAGTGTCGGCGATGATGAACTTGCGTTTGGCTGTAGAGAAATATCGATAGGCTACATCGATCGTAATGCCTTGTTCGCGTTCAGCTCGCAAACCATCGGTAACGAGAGCGGGGTCAAAACCACCTCCCGTTGTTCCATGGACCTTGCTTTCGTTTTCAAGTTGGGCAATTTGGTCTTCGTAGAGCATCTTGCTGTCATACAGCAAGCGACCGATCAAGGTACTTTTTCCGTCGTCGACGCTTCCACAGGTGATGAAGCGGAGCAGTTCTTTGCGTTCGTGCTGCTCGAGGTAGGCCAGGATATCCTTGGCGATCAAATCACTTTGGTGCGACATGTTGTTTAGAAGTATCCTTGAATCTTTTTGAGTTCCATTCCAGCTCCGCCGCCATCCTTATCGATCACGCGACCTTGCCGTTCCGAGGTTTTGGTGAGGAGCATTTCCTGGATGACTTGGGGGAGTGTGGTTGCGTCCGATTCCACTCCACCGGTGAGTGGGTAGCAGCCGAGGGTTCGGAATCGTACCATGCGCTCTTCGACGACTTCGCCCGGTAGGAGTTGCATCCGCTCGTCGTTCACATGGATCCAGATTCCGTTTCGGTTGACGACTTTTCGGGGTTTGGCGAGATAAAGGTCGGGGAGCGGGATCTTCTCCATATAGATGTACTGCCAGATATCCAGCTCGGTCCAGTTCGAGAGCGGAAAGACCCGGATGCTCTCACCAGGATTGACTTTGGCGTTGTAGAGGCTCCACAGTTCGGGGCGTTGGTTTTTGGGGTCCCAGCGGTGGAACTTGTCCCGGAACGAGAAAACTCGCTCTTTGGCTCGGGACTTTTCCTCGTCCCGGCGGGCACCTCCAAACGCGGCGTCGAAGCCGTATTTGTTGAGAGCCGCCTTGAGCGAGTCGGTTTTCATGACCTCGGTATGCTTCTCGCTGTTTTCGAAGGGGTTGATCCCCAGCTTCAGTCCTTCGTGGTTGATATGGACCAGGAGTTCGATTCCGAGTTCATTCTTCACGTAGTTGTCGCGGAAAGCGATCATCTCCTTGAACTTCCAAGTCGTATCGACATGGAGGAAGGGAAACGGAGGCTTGTCCGGATAAAAAGCTTTGAGGGCCAAGTGGGTCATGACCGCGGAATCCTTTCCGACGGAGTAGAGCATGACTGGCTTCTTGAATTCCGCGGCAACTTCGCGGATGATGTGGATGCTTTCAGCCTCGAGTTGCTTGAGGTGGGTCAGGTGGTAGGAGTTCATTCCGTCCTCTGTGTTCGGTTTGGGCAATCTATAACGGTGGAGTGTCGAAATTTTGGGTCCAGCGTCAACCCGAGAAGCGGGGCTGCGCCATCCAGCCCAAAAAAGGTTCGGGCTTGGTCACCTAAAAAAACTGTTTTGCGATTGACGACTATTCCACCCCTCCCTATCTTTTTGCCTCCCGCGAGCGACGTGGGGAAATTGGGCGGCTGGTTCGTGTTCAAAGCCAGCATTTTCGGTGTTTTTCTGAAAACGGTGAGTAGAGTGTCCGGAACGCATGAAGTTATTCGAATCCGAATGGAGGCTTACGACCATGCGGTATTGGATCAGAGTGCTCTGGAGATCGTAGACACCGCAAAGCGAACGCACTCTGAAGTGCACGGTCCGATTCCGTTGCCCACCAGGATTGAGCGTTATACCGTTCTTTCCGGCCCGAATATCGATAAAAAGGCTCGTCAGCAGTTCGAGATCAGAACTCACAAGCGTTTGATCGATATCAAGCAGGCAACCGCCAAGACCATTGAGGCTTTGAATAAGCTCAGTCTCCCGGCAGGGGTAGACATCAAGATTAAGGCAACGTCGCGATAGTTCGCGGTTTTGAAACGTATCCATCAGGTATTCCACAATGAACGGAAGCTTGAGGGGTAACCATCAAGTGGGCGGCTGCAGTTCAAGTTGAGTCGCCCCTGGCGAATGCCGGTTTGGTGAGTCCCAGCAAGCAAACGATTTACGGAAAAAGACGATGAGCAAAGGTATTCTCGGCCGCAAGGTCGGCATGACACAAATATTCGAACAAGACGGCCGTGCGATCCCTGTGACGGTGATCGAGGCTGGCCCTTGCCATGTCTTGCAAGTCAAGACCGTAGATCGTGATGGTTACGAAGCGATTCAATTGGGATTTGCTGACAAGCCCCGTCGTTTGGCTTCTCGGTCGGTTCGGGGGCATGTTGCTGCTATTTCCAGCAAGCGATCCAGCAAATTGAAGGCGGCTGGCGGTGCACCTGCTGCAAAGCCTGAGTGTGAGCCAAAGCGATTCATCAGAGAGTTTCGCGGTGCTCCAGCGGCGGAAGTTGGTTCCGAAATCAAAGTTTCTGTGTTGGACGGCGTGAAGGCTGTCGACGTAACCGGGACCAGTAAGGGTTACGGTTTCTCGGGTTGGATGAAGCGTCACAATTACGCTGGTCAGCGAGCGACGCACGGTGTGAAGAAGGTTCACCGTCACCCAGGGGGCACCAGTGCCGGTACTTACCCCGGTCGCGTCCGCAAGGGCCGAAAGGGTGCGGGTCACTATGGGGTGGATCGCGTTACGATGCGAAATCTCAAGGTTGTGCGTGTGGATGCCGAAAACAACCTTCTTTTGGTCCGCGGAGCTGTACCAGGTCCGACGGGTGGTTTTGTAATTGTTCGTGAGACCAACATGCTCGGTTAGAGCCGGGTGGCTTGACTGGGTGGCTGGTCGGCTGGCCAAATAGGTTGGTTCGATCGCATAGCTGGGCTGTCGGAATTAAGGCAAATAAGAAATGACAACACTTCCTGTATACGACCTTTCGGGCAACAAAGTCGGCGATTACGAAATCGACCCGGCAGCAATTGCTCCGAAGATTAGCAAGCAATTGCTCCACGACGTCGTCGTGATGTACTTGGCCAACCAGCGTCAAGGTAGCAATAAAACCAAGACACGCGGTGAGGTTTCTGGTTCGACCAAGAAGCTTTACAAGCAAAAGGGTACTGGTAATGCCCGAGCTGGTGCTCGGCGAACTCCAGTTCGGCGAGGTGGTGGTCACGCCAATGCGCGACAACCGCGATCGTATTACTACCGACTGCCACGAAAGGCGGTGCAAGCTGCCACGCGGATGGCAATTGCTGCGAAGATCAGCTCTGGCTCGGTCGTCGTTGTGGATCAGATCAAGATGGAAGCTCCGAAGACCAAGGTTTTGGCTGGTGCTTTCAAGGCGTTGGGGTTGGAAGGCCAAACCAAGACATTGGCGCTAGGCGGCTTGGATCGAAACGTTTACTTGAGCGGACGCAACATTCAAGGTTGCACTGTCAGCCCGGTATCGGATTTGAATGCGTTGATCGTGTTGCGACCGCGCAAGTTGGTTGTGACTCGCGAAGCTTTGGATTGGTTGAAGACGCGAGCGACTGCCTAGTTCATTGCGAAAGCAGTGTTGGTTAGGTTGGTGATGGCTGGTCTCGCGAATGGGATCAGCAAGCTGGTCAGGTCAAAAGGCCTGGGTTGGCGATTAACAGAGAGACAAGCGGACTCGTTTAGGCGAGAGAGAATATGGCAAAGCAGCCACCGAAAACAAGCATGACCTTGACACCGCACCAGATCGTCATTCGACCTTTGGTGACCGAAAAGGGTGTGCACAAAGCGACCCGTCAGAATCGTTACGCATTCGAAGTCAATCCGCTTGCGGACAAGACAGAGATCAAGGAAGCGATTGAAGAGCTTTTTAATGTAAAGGTTGTTGCGGTTGCGACGCAGAATCGTCCTGGGAAGACCCGGCGATACCGAGCCAAAGCGGGTGTGACGAAGGCTTGGAAGAAAGCGATCGTCAAGTTGAGTAACGAACACAAGATCGACTTCTTCTAGGAGACGACTGAGATACCATGGGAATTCGAGTATACAAACCAACATCGCCAGGTCGACGCAATTCGTCGGTCAGCGATTTCGCTGAGTTGACACCAGGTGCAAAGCCTGAGAAGTCGTTGCTCAAGCGATTGAAGCGACATGGCGGACGGAACAACCAAGGGTTCATTACCGCGCGACATCGCGGTGGTGGGCACAAGCAGATGTACCGGATCATCGATTTCAAGCGAATGAAAGACGGTGTTGCTGCCAAGGTTCATTCGGTTCAGTACGATCCGAACCGATCGGCGCGTATTGCGTTGCTGCATTACGCCGACGGGGAAAAGGCATATGTCGTCGCTCCGGACGGATTGAAAGCTGGCCAAACGTTGCTCAACGGCGCCGATGCGCCACCGACGGTTGGCAATTGCTTGCCGATGCGAAATATTCCACCAGGAACGGAAGTTTGCTGCGTTGAGATGACGCCAGGTCGCGGAGCAGCTTTGTGCCGGTCCGCTGGTACTTCCGCTGTTTTGATGGCCCGAGAGTCGGGTTGGGCGCAGTTGCAGTTGCCT
>JALOQZ010000290.1 GCA_025459245.1 Pirellula sp. | reverse complement strand
ATCAGCCGGAACGCGCTAGCGTCCGGTTACCCTCCTTCAACCGGGGGCTAGCGCCCTACGGCTAATTGGTGGCTGCTTCAACCGGGGGCTAGCGCCCTGCGGCTAATTGGTGGCTGCCATCCCATAAGGTCGAGGAATCCCTCGACCTTTTTTTATTGATACATCCGTTATTCGATCCACGCTTTCCAGCTCCCGTCTCTTTGATTTTTTTCGCTTGCCTCGTTCCACGAGCTATCTTCCCTGAGGGGATATGGTATCTCTCAAGAACGGTTTCTTTAGGGTCATGCACGGATGGTCGCCAGCGCCACAACACCGATCCAACCAACGCTGCGGGCAATCGCTCGTACCGTCGTTGCATGGTTTCCGTTCATCCTGCTTTTGTGCTCGGGTGCAACGGGTTGTCAAACTATCTCGCTGCCAGCCATCGATCCGACGGGGAATCGACTCTTCGATCCAAACCGCCCTCTAACATTCATTTCTCCGCACGATCCCAACAACGGATACCCGAGTACTGCGCCCGCTTTTCAAACACCACCGACTCCTCCCCGATGCGTTCAAACGGGTGAGAAGAAACTTTGCCAAGGATGCCTTTCCGGGAAGGGCTGCATCTTCGGGAAGAAGCAACAAGCGGAGGAGATGCGAGGTCGATGCGGGGACTTGCTGATCACTCCCAACCGACTCGTAGCACCTGTTGGCGGTGAAGTCGTATTGCTCGCAGGCATTTGCGGCAAAGACGATTTGCTGGTCACAAACGAGCCGATCGAGTGGATGCTAGCACCCGACAGCGTCGGACAAATCGTTGAGGTCGGAGACGACGCAAAAGGCCAGCGTCAATCGTTTTGGAAGCCCGCTTCGACTCCCAAAGTTGAGAAGCTCGGAATCGACTTCGCGCGGGGACGGACCAGCACCGAACCTGGAATCATTACCAAGGGAACTGCGGATCGATCCGACGACTTGCCCATTCGCAAAGGTCAGACTTGGATCAGCCTCACGAGTCCGTCCGAAGGGGTTTCGAAAGTAACCGTACTCGCTCCGGAGAGCGATGTCTGGAATAAGCGCAGACAGACAGCCACGATCTACTGGATCGATGTAAGCTGGGATTTCCCGCTTCCTCAAGTTATCACGAACGATGCTCCCGCAAGGCTTGCAACGAAAGTAACTCGCAGCGAAGGCTTCGTCGCAGCGAAAGATTGGATCGTTCGTTATCGCTCGCTCAATCCTGAGTTCGCACAATTCGTTCTCACCAGCACCGATCCAACGCGCCCAGGCGAACAGCTCAAAGACTCCGTCGATGCTATCGTTGATCAAAACGGGATTGCCTACGTTTACCTCAAGCGTCTAGATAACTCAGCGAGCGGCGTTAGCCTTCCCAAGAACGGTACCGCTCTCGTTGAGGTAGAGGTCGTTCGCCCGCAGCAACCGGGTGAGAATATGCCGGAGCTTTCCCTTGCAAGGGGAAACACGTCTGTCACTTGGAATGCACCCGAGTTGGTTCTCGATGCTTTAGGTCCCGACGTTGGATCACCCGGTCAATCGCTTCAATACTTTGCGAAGGTTTCCAACATCGGTGGCCTTCCAGCCGAGAATGTCGTTCTCACTGCGACAATTCCCAATGGCATGAAGATCGACGGCACTTCGTATCCGCCCCACCGCCAGGCAGCTCAAGCGTTGATCTGGGAAATCGGACCATTGGACGCACGCCGCGTCTTTGAAGTTTCGATCCAAGCGACTCCGACGACCGACATGGACGCACGAGTTGTCTTTGACCTGTTAGCCGCACCGAGTGTGAAGCAACAGAAGACGGTCCCAACTCTTGTTCAAAAGGCCGCGGTATCGCTCCAGTTCGCACCCAAGGGTAACATGGGGCAAGCCGCTGTAAACAGCGATGTCGTTTTCGATTGCATCCTGACAAACAACGGAAATCAAGCACTCAATAGTGTCCGAGTCCAAATCGATAGCCGACCGGGACTTGTCCACAAAGAAAGCGGAGACATCCGAGTCATTCGGGACTTCCCCATCCTCAGACCAGGGGAACGCCAGTTCTTAGAACCCGTCTTCTTCCTGCAGCAACCGGGCGACTACCAAGTCACTGCTAGCCTCTATGCGATGGGCCAGCTGCTCACAAGTCAAACAGCAACGGTTCGTGGCTTTGCTGGAGCAGCTCCGGGCGCAGCCTCCAACCCAAGCATTCCATCTGCACCTGGCACGGGTGCACCCTTTGGTTCCACCACTCCGCTCCCGAGCGGCAGCATTCCTGGTAACTTGCCATCGGGAGCACCAACCCCTGGTCCATCAACCGGAATCAACGATGTACTCCCGGGCGCTGGATTACCCAGCGGCGGATTACCTAGCGGCGGGCTGCCAGGAAACTTGCCCGGTAGCTCGCTACCCGGCAATCCACTCCCTGGCGGCGCAGCTCCCGGAAGCGGTTTACCTGCTGCTCCTGGGGGAATAGGTCTCCCAGGCTCGAGCGCACGACCTGCCATAGGTTCGGGTGTTGCCGTGGACCAGCGACTGAATGTTTCGGTGCAGCCGCTTGTTCAGTTCATCAAACAAGGGGACTTGGTTTCGTATGAATTGCGAGTCGAAAATCCATTGCAACAACCCGATCAAAAAGTAGCGATCTCCTTTCAGATTCCGAAAGGGTGCAAACTGCAGTCGGTTCGCGCTTTGGGACTGGACTACCGATTGGTCGAAGGTACCGGAACGATTGAACTGACACCCATTCAGTTCTTCAGGGCCCGCGATGCCTTTTCGGTAATCATTCAAATCAAACATGACGAACGCGGTCCACAGCAGATTAACGCGAGCGTCAAAAGCCGCAATCAGCCAGATCCCGTTACTACATCGATTAACGTAACGGTTCAGTAGCCTTGAATGGTAAGGTATCGATTCTTACTCGATACAAGATTTGGTTGTAGTCGTAGCGAGGTGTCTTCTCTGGTTTGTTCGCAAACTCCGCTGTGTATGTCCCCTCGAAATAGATCCATGGTTGGTCGTCGTTAAGCCACTCGCTGTGGATCATTGGATTGTAAAATGTGTAGTTCGAGTGGCTGACGATCGGAACAGCGGGTGACCATTCGCCCATCGGTGAATCTGCTGTGCTTAGCCAAATTTCCCCGAGTGGAGAGGACTTGCCAAAGAGCTGGGTAAAGACCATCACCCACTTCTTTGAGTATCCACTCCAAGCGATATCACCGCGGTGGATTTGAATCGAACCACCATCCTCTGTACGAATCGTCTCTTGTTTGGGGTGTACTTTCCAGGTCAATGGATCGAGCCAGTCTTCGTAAGAATCTCGTATTTGGATACGTGGCGTTGGATTGGAAAAGAGGATCCAATCCGTTCCGGAGGAGTCACGATATCGAACGGTATGACCATCGGGTACAGCGATTTGTTCTGGATCGTCTCCCTTGTCTTTGCCACGTATCCAAATGGGCTTGATCGCTCGAAAGACTTGGTCGGTTTCATTCCATTCGCAAAAGCCAAATTCATCGACACGCATAGGTGCTTTGATTTTTGCGTAGCTCGCGACGAGATGTTCTGCTCCGTGTTTATCCTTCAAGCTGACTAACCCACCCAGCCACACAGGACCTTGATGCTCGATATCCGCGATAGGTCGCAATGCGCTTGTCGTATCGCGGAAGAATTTCAGGTTGGGGCGAATTGGGATCTCACCCAGGTTCAACGCATTCACTTCGGATTCGGCGCCGAGCATACGAAAGATTCCGAGAGGGTATCGGAATAGATTCGTGTCACCCCAAAACCAAAACAACTTCCCTTTCCAAGCGGCGGTTTGGACCGAGTCACAGCCGACCACGCCACTTTCTAGCCAATCCGTATGCTCACCGATTTTTTGGCTTTCCGCGAAGAGTCCGCTACCGGTCAGTCGGCCGAGCCGTTCGGCTGGTAGTGTGCGTTTCAAGCGAACTTGATGGGACGTTCCTCGCGTGGGAGTCAGACGAATGCCTTGAAATCCAAATCCATCCCGCGGGACTTCGTAGCCGTGTCCCAAGACCGTAAACCAGACCTCGCGTCCAAAGAGCTCCGGTGCATCCACGACCGCTTTACCCGCATTGTCCGTGATCCACTTCATTCCTGAAGTGGTGCGAAACTCGATCAATGGAACGGGGCGCCCATTTTGATCGTCGATGGCTTCTAAGACGAACAAGTCATGAGGCGATGCGAATGCGCGATGGGTTGGAAGGAAGATCGCGCAAACGAGGAGGAGGAAAGATGATATAACAGCGAGTGAAGTTCGCACTTCGACAATTCCGTTTCCGAAAAGGAGAGAATGAGATGACCGAAAGCCATCAGTCTACCTTCGAAAAGCTGCTTGCGGAGCTTGCACACCAACGAGACGAGCTGCGATTGAAGATCCATTTAGGCAACATGGAAGCCAAGGAGCAACTTGGAAAGCTTGAAGAAAGGCTCTTCGAATTGCGTCAGCGCTATGCACCGACCAAGGAAGCGATCGATGAGTCGGCGGAAGAAGTTTGGGAATCGCTTAAGACGGTGGGTAGCGAGATACTAGAAGGATTCCATCGGATAAGGAAGTCCTTATAGCTAGAGTCTAGCTGACGGCCCCATGTCTAACGGTCGTCCTCGACAGCTTCAGCACTTTAAGACCACTCCAAACTAGCGTGCAAAAACGTTGCACATAGTCACGCGTAAGGCACTCCTTAACGGTCGAGGACGACCGTTAGACAATGCATCACTTAACGGTCGAGGACGACCGTTACACGATTGGAGGGACAGGGATCGAGCGATTTATTCCTTGGGCTCGAATTTGAAGATGCATTGCGCGCGGTTGGTATCCATCATGTAATAGACTTCTCCGCTTTCATCTTCACCGAACGCTAAGACAGGGACACCGCCTTCGATGATCTGCTCGTTTCGCGTCGCTTTGCCAGTCTTGGCATCGTAGCTCAACGCCCACAGAGCACCGCTTACGTAATCCGCGTACAAGTACTTGCCGGCGAGCGATGGCAATCGCTTCGTATTGGAAACGCGTCCCCCCGTGATCGACTTGCCGATCGCATGGTCGTATTCCCAAACGGGATCGATGGGAGCGGAAGTCCCTTCGACAACAGGCCGATTGCCGAATGGGTGAGTCCCTTCACGGTTACTCCAACCGTAGTTACCACCCTTTACCACAACGTCGACTTCTTCGTA